>DASTDT010000139.1:0-7357 GCA_035710225.1 Sphingomicrobium sp. | reverse complement strand
CGCAGATTGTCGCTGACCACCCACATGGCGAGGCCATTGTCGACGGTCGGGTCCTCGCGCACCCGGCTGACGAAGGTGGCATAGTCGCCGACGCATTCGACGGGGGTGACGTAGCCGCCGTCCTCGCGCTTATCGACGAGCATCACGCCGGGCGCCTCGCGCAGGATTTCCTGCGCCTGGGCGGCGGAAATCTCGTCCTCGAACTCGACATTCACCGCTTCCGAATGACCGACGAACACCGGCACCCGAACGCAGGTCGCGCTGACCTTGATCGACGAGCCCAGGATCTTCTTGGTCTCGACCACCATCTTCCATTCCTCCTTGGTCGAGCCATCGTCGAGGAAGTCGTCGATGTGGGGAATGACGTTGAAGGCGATCTGCTTGGTGAACTTCACCGGGGCGTTGCTGTCGCCAACGAAGATGTTGCGGCTCTGCTCGAACAGTTCGTCCATGCCCGCTTTCCCGGCGCCCGATACTGACTGGTAGGTGGCGACGACGATCCGCTTGATGCGCGCGAAATCATGAAGAGGCTTCAGGGCCACGACCATCTGCGCGGTCGAGCAATTGGGGTTGGCGATGATGTTCCTGGCGCGATAGCCGGCGATGGCGTCGGGGTTCACTTCCGGCACGATCAGCGGAACGTCCGGATCCATCCGGAACGCCGACGAATTGTCGATGACGGTGCAGCCGGCCGCCGCCGCGCGCGGGGCGTGGGCCTTGCTGATCTCGCCCCCGGCGCTGAACAGCGCCATGTCCCAGCCGGCGAAGTCGAAATGCTCGAGGTTCTTGACCTTGAGCTCCTTGCCGCTGTCGCCGAAGTCGATGACGTCACCGGTCGAGCGCGCGCTTGCCACCGCCGCCACCTCGGCAAGCGGGAATTGTCGCTCGGCGAGGATGTTGAGGATTTCCCGACCGACATTGCCGGTCGCTCCGACCACGGCGACGCGATAGCCCGACATCATCTTCTCCAATACGAAAGCGGCCGGGCCCTCAAGTCGCGAAGGCCCGGCCGGAATTCAAGCCGAAAACAAAGCGGCCGGACTAGGCGTCGCTGGTCTCGGCGCCCTTGACCGGGCGGGTGTCGCGGCGCTCGGCGATACGCGCCGACTTGCCGCGGCGGCCGCGCAGATAATAGAGCTTGGCGCGGCGGACCGCACCGCGGCGGACGACCTCGATCGAATCGATCGCCGGCGAGTAAAGCGGGAAGACGCGCTCGACGCCTTCTCCGAACGAAATCTTGCGGACGGTGAAGTTGGAGCCGATGCCCTTGTTCGAGCGGGCGATGCACACGCCCTCGTACATCTGGACACGGGCGCGCTCGCCTTCGACGACCTTGACGCCCACCTTGAGCGTGTCGCCGGGACGGAATTCGGGGATCTTGCGGTCGGAGGTGAGCGCTTCAATCGCTTCGGCCTCGAGCGTCTGGATCAGGTTCATGGCAATATCGTCCTAATCTTCTTGCTGCGCGCCAGAGGGCGACGACCCTTGGGCGCCACCGCGGCGCTCAAACAGGTCCGGCCGCCTTAGCCGTGTGTCGCGCCGGGCCATTTCGTGGCGCCAGGCGGCGATCTTCGCATGATCCCCCGATCGCAGCACTTCGGGGATCGTGCGCCCTTCCCATAGTTGAGGTCGGGTATAATGCGGATATTCGAGAAGCCCCGTTTCGAAGCTCTCCTCCTCACCGCTGGAGGCCGCGCCCATTACGCCGGGAAGCAGCCGAACGCAAGCGTCGAGCACCACCATCGCCCCAAGCTCGCCGCCGCTAAGGACATAGTCGCCGACGCTGACCGGTTCCAGCGGCCTTGCCTCGAAGATTCGCTCATCCAATCCCTCGAACCGGCCGCACAGCACGATCGCCCCCTCGCCCGCCGAAAGCTCGCGCACCCGGGACTGGGTCAGCGGCGCCCCGCGCGGAGTCATCGCCAGCATCGGCCGGCCGTCGGAAACCGAATCCAGCGCAGCCGCAAGCACGTCGCAGCGCAGGACCATGCCGGCCCCGCCGCCCGCGGGCGTGTCATCGACGGTGCGATGCTTGTCGATGGCAAAATCGCGGATGTTGCGAGCCTCGAGGCCCCACTTTCCCTCTGCCAGCGCCTTGCCGGCCAGGCTGAGCCCAAGCGGCCCCGGGAACATTTCCGGGTAGAGGGTGAGGACAGTCGCTCGGAACGGCATGGCCGGCGCCGGTTAGCCCAAGCGGAACCGCGGCGCCATGGCGGCATTGAGCGCTGATGGAAGACAAGCCTCTCGACTGCCTGGTGATCGGCGGCGGCCCGGCCGGGCTGACCGCCGCAATCTATTTGTCGCGCTATCATTTGGGAATCATGGTCGTGGACGGCGGCAAGAGCCGGGCGGCGACGATTCCGTGCACCCACAACCATGCCGGCTACCCCGAGGGCATCGCTGGCACCGAGCTGATCGAGCGGATGCTGGAGCAGGCGCGGCGCTATGGCGCCCGCATCGAGACCGGCCAGGTGACTCGCCTCCACAAGGAGGAGAACGGCCTGTTCACCGCGGAATGGGGCTCGGGCCCGGTCACGGCGCGGGCAATTCTGCTCGCGACCGGCGTGACCAACCGCCGGCCCCCGATGGACGAGGAGCTTCACGACGACGCTCTGGCGCGCGGGCTGATCCGCTATTGCCCGATCTGCGACGGTTATGAGGTGACCGACAAGAAGGTCGGCGTGATCGGCAGCGGCAAGGGCGGGGTCAACGAGGCGATCTTCCTTCGCGGCTACACCGCCGACGTCACGCTGATCGCGCCCCACAAGGCGCTGAGCATCTCGGACCCGGACCGCGACCTGCTCAATCATGCCGGGATCGTAACCGTCGACGGTCCGGCCGAGGGGGTAGCGATCGCCCACGACAGCATCACGGTCGACACCGCCGAAGGGCATTTCACCTTCGACAGCGTCTATCCCGCGCTTGGTTCCGACGTTCACAACCAGCTCGCCTGCCAGCTCGGTGCGAAGCTTTCGGACGATGCGTGCGTGGTGGTCGATTCGCACATGCGCACCAGCGTGCCCGGGCTTTACGCGGCTGGCGACGTGGTGCTGGGGCTCGACCAGATCAGCAATGCCATGGGCCAGGGCGGGGTCGCTTCGACCACCATCCGCAATGACCTGGCCAAGGAACGGCCGATCCTGCGCTAGCGGGGGATCGGGATGAGCCTCAGGGACTGGATGGTCGGCGGGTTGGTCGGCGCGAGCAGGATTTGCCCGTTGACGTTGCCGCGCTCGCAGTTCCAGCGGAACGCGGTCGACAGCGCGCCGGTCGCGAACAAAGGCTCGGCCGAATTGCACTTGCCGACCTGCCGCTGGACCCTGGCGAATTCCCCCGCCCACGCCGAGGCGCTCCGGTCCATCGTGAAGTTCATCGCCAGCTTGCCCGCCAGCGGCGCCAGGCTGCCGGCCTTGTAGGCGGCCAGGACGGCGGCCTGCATGGTCTCGAGGATCGGCGCGACGACCCTCTTCTCGGGCGGGATCAGGCCCTGCTTGTCGATTGCCAGCAGCGCCCGCCAGACTGGCTCGGACGGGCCGGAATAGGTGCGGTTGGTGAGCACGAACACCGCCGCCCGCCGCTCCGGCGCAAGCGCGACGAACGACCCGTAGCCGGGATAGCCGCCGCCGTGGCTTAGGGTCAGGCCAAGCGTGCAGTCGCGGATCGCGATCATGCCCATGGCATAGGCCTGAGCCCACATGCATTCGTCGTCGGCTGCGCCGCCGATCCGCTTGCGGGTTGCGACGAAGTTAAGGCCTTGCGCAAGCTCTCGGACGGTGGAGCGCCGCACCGGGCCCGTCTCCGGCCCGTTGCGCGGCGGCCAGGCCGACAGCAGAAACGCCAGCCAGCGCGAATAGTCCGCGGCGGTGACATAGACCCCGCCCATCGCCCCGAACTCGCCATGGGCCATGGTCGGCTCCTCGACCCAGCGCTCGTCCTCCCAGCGATAGCCGACAGCGCGCTGGCCGATCGGCACGTCGCGAAATTCGTAGCCGCTCGAAACCATTCCCAGCGGCCGCATGACGGTCTGCTGGATATAGCGGTCGAATCGCATGCCCGAGGCGTTGGTGACGATCCGGCCGAGCAGCGCATAGCCGAAATTCGAATATTCCATCGCCGTCTGCGGCGGCCGGCTCCACGGCACGCCGGCGCCGATCATGGCGCTGAAGTCGGCCGCGGAAATCGACTGCTGGCGGTCGCCCCACGGATCGTCGGTGACGAAGCCGCCGACGTGATGGAGCAGGTCGCGCACGCGGATGCGCGGCGAGTCGCTGGTCGGGTAGCGCCAGTGGCGCATCTCGGGGACGTGCCGCTCGGCGAGGTCGTCGAGCCGAAGCCTGCCCTGGTCGCGAAGCGAAAGGATGGCGAGCGCGGTGAACGCCTTGCTCATCGAGGCGATGCGGAAGCGGGTGTCCGGTCCAACCGGCGCCTTGGTGGCCAGGTTGCGCTGGCCGCTATAGGCAAGGTGGACGAGCTTGCCGTCGATGACGACGCCGTAGGCAATGCCCGGAACCGGGGTCTTGGCACGAAAATCGGCGAAGGCCTGGTCGACCGCCGCGAAAGGAGCCGTTGCCTCCTGCGCGGCGCTGGCCGCCGGCTGCGCCTGCACGGGGCAGGCGACGAGCGCCATTGCCCCGATCATTGCTGCAATTCGAACGCGCACCGGCCTCTCCCCCTCGACGATCGGGGGCGAGCCTATGCAGCGAATGGGGCGTTGGCCAGCCCGGCTGTCAGGCGAGGAATTCGGGATCGAGGACGATTCGCGCGTCGACGAGGTCGGCGATTCCGTCGCGGAACGGGATCAGCGCGCGCTTGCCGTCGATCTTCTCGACCTCGAGCAGGTCGCCGGCGCCGAAATTCTCGACCGCGACGACCGAGCCGACAGTCTCGCCCTTTTGCGAAAAGCAGGTCAGGCCGATCAGGTCGGCATGGTAATATTCGCCGTCGTCGAGCGGCGGCAGGGCTTCGCGCTCGACCTCGACCAGCGATCCGCGCAGGCTTTCGGCGGCCGAGCGGTCGCTGATTCCCTCGAAGCGGGCGGTCGCGCCCTTGGCATCGGGCCGGACGGTGGCGGCGCGCTCGACCCCGGCGACGAACAGGCGCTCATGGCGGGCGAGGCTCTCGGCGCTGTCCGCGAACAGCTTGAGGCGCACCTCGCCCTTGATTCCATGGGCTCCGGCGACCGCGGCCAGCGCGACGCGCTTCCCGGCCGCCGGACCGTCCATTGCTACTCGGCCTTTTCGGCGGCCGGAGCTTCGGCTTCGCCTTCGGCCGGGGCTTCGGCGCTCTCGCCGGTCACCTCGGGCGCCTCGGCGGCCTCGGGCGAACCTTCGGTCGCACCGACGTCGGCGCCCTCGGCGGGCTCCTGGCCGGCGGACGCTTCGGCGGCGGCCTCTACCGCTTCCTCGGCCACCGGCTCAGCCGGCGCTTCCTGGCCGGCCGAAGCCTCGGCGGCGGCCTCGACCGCTTCCTCGGCGACCGGCTCAGCCGGCGCTTCCTGGCCGGCCGAAGCCTCGGCAGCGGCCTCCTCGGCGACCGGCTCTTCGGCCAGCGCTTCGGCGGGAGCTTCCTCGCTCACGCTTGCTTCAGCCGGAGCCTCTTCGGCCGGCGCCTCGGCGGTCACTTCTTCGGCCGGGGCGGCGGCGGCTTCTTCCTCGGCGGCCTTCTTGGCTTCCTCGGCGGCGGCCAGCTTGCCGGCCTTCTCCTCGACGCGCTCCTTGGCCTTCTCGCCCGGCTCACCCTTGTTCGGGTTGTTGCGCGCGGCGCGCTCCTTGATTCCGGCGGCATCGAGGAAACGGGCGACCCGGTCTGACGGCTGCGCGCCGACCGAGAGCCAATGCTTGATGCGGTCGGCGTCGAGCTTGACGCGGTCTTCCGAATCCTTGGGGAGCAGCGGATTGTAGGTGCCGACCTTCTCGATGAAGCGGCCATCGCGCGCATTGCGGCTGTCGGCCACGACGAGACGATAATAAGGGCGCTTCTTGGACCCGCCACGGGCGAGACGAATTGCAACTGCCATGTTCTTCTTCCTTCTATAGTTTCAATGTGTTGTGATTATTTCTTGCCAAATTTGTCGAAGCCGGGCGGAAGTCCTCCGCCTCCCGGCAATCCGGGCATCCCGCCAGGCAGCTGCCCGCCCGGCGCGAGGCCGCCCAGGGCCTTTTCCATTCCCCCCTGGCCGAACATCGCGGCGAGCTTGCCGAAGCCCCCAAGCTTCTTCAGCCGCTTCATCGCATTGGCCATCTCGAGGTGCATCTTCAGAAGCTTGTTGACCTCCTGAACGGTGGTCCCGCTGCCCTTGGCGATACGGATCTTGCGCTTGGCGTTGATGAGGTTGGGAAGGCGCCGCTCCTTGGCGGTCATCGAGCTCATCATCGCTTCCAGCCGCCCGAGCGCCTTGTCGTCGATCGCGCCCGCCTTGGGCAGGCCCTTCATGCCGGGCAGCATCGAGGCCAAAGCGCCCAAGCCGCCCATGCGCTTCATCTGCTGGATTTGCATGGCAAGGTCGTCGAGGTCGAACTTGCCCTTCTCCATCTTGGCCGCGAGCTTTTCCGCGTCCTCGATCTTGACCGTCTCGGCGGCTCGCTCGACCAGGCTGACGACGTCGCCCATGCCCAAAATGCGCCCCGCGACACGGTTGGGATGGAACGCCTCGAGCTTGTCCATCGCCTCGCCGGTGCCGGCGAACTTGATCGGCTTGCCGGTGACCGCGCGCATGCTGAGCGCGGCGCCGCCGCGGGCATCGCCGTCCATGCGGGTGAGGATGACGCCCGACAGATCGACCTCGCCGGCGAAGCCCTTGGCGACGTTGACCGCGTCCTGGCCGGTCAGGCTGTCGACTACCAGCAGGGTCTCGACCGGCCCGGAGGCGGTCGCGACCGCCTTCATCTCGGCCATCAGCGCGTCGTCGACGTGGAGCCGGCCGGCGGTATCGAGCATCAGCACGTCGAAGCCCTGAAGCTTGGCCGCCTGAAGCGCGCGCTCCGCGATCTGCACCGGGGTCTGGCCGGCCACGATCGGCAGCGTCTCGACCCCGATTTGGCGGCCGAGTACCGCGAGCTGCTCCTGCGCCGCGGGGCGGGCGACGTCGAGCGACGCCATCAGCACCTTCTTGCGCTCGCGCTCCGAGAGCCTCTTGGCGAGCTTGGCGGTAGTGGTCGTCTTGCCCGAGCCCTGGAGGCCGACCATCATCACCACGGCGGGCGGATTGACGTCGAGGTTGAGCTCGGCGTTATCCGTGCCGAGCATCTCGACCAGCGCGTCATGCACGATCTTGACGACCATCTGGCCCGGCGTGACCGAGCGGATGACCTCGGAGCCCACGGCGCGCTCGGTCACCTTGTCGACGAAATCGCGCGCG
>DASTDT010000138.1:0-3421 GCA_035710225.1 Sphingomicrobium sp. | reverse complement strand
GCGGGCGAGGGGATCGAGTGAGGTTCAGTTGGCGTTGGCGACGGCCTGTCCGCCCCGCGCGAGTCCGTTGCACTTGGCCAGCTCGGCGGCGCTGAGCGGGCGGCCGTCAGCGGTGAAGCCGCGCAACGCACCGACCTTCTTCGCCAAGCCTTGGCACAGCACCAGCGGGCGGCTCTGGTCGGTGCGGCCGACGAATGTGCCGCCCTTGAAGCTCCACGCGACATCGCGAGTCACGACGGTGCTCGGCTGGCCGCTCAGGCTCGGGGTAGCGGTGTAGGTTCCGGCGAGCGCGGCGGGCGCCGCAAGCAGCGTCGCGGCGACGACCGAGGCGATACGGATCATCATTGGAAGGCTCCATGTAAATCAGTTGCGGAGAGCAACCGATTGCCATAAACAGTTTTCATTTGCAACTGTTATTTTGATTTGCGCTGTGCAATGCTCCGCCCATGGACGAGTGGCGTTGAGCCGGCACATGCTGGTCGAACAACCAGACATCGAAGCCTTCCGCAAGGCGGCCTTGACCTGTCCCTTGCCCCCGGCAGTCGAACTGATCGGCGACCGCTGGGCGTTCCTCATCCTTCGCGGCGCGCTCAACGGGCTCCAGCATTTCGAGCAGTTCCAGGCCGGCCTCGGGATCGCCCGCAACATTCTGTCCAACCGCCTCAGCCGGCTGGTCGAGGGCGGAATCCTCGAGCGGCATGCCGACCCGGACGACCGCCGCAAGGTCGTTTATTCGCTGTCGCCGAAGGGCGAGGCGCTGCTTCCGGTGGTTCTCGCGCTTCGCCAATGGGGCGAGGACTGGGGCCATGGCCGCCAGGACATCGTGCTTGCCGACACCCGCGATGCGAAACCGGTGCGCCGGATCTGCGTCCAGGCCGACGACGGCCGGCCGCTCGCGCTCCACGACCTTATGTGGCTCGATCGCTCGACAGGCGCCGAGCTTCGTCGCGAGCTTGGCGAGCCAAAGAAAAAGGCGGCCGTTTAGCCGCCTTCTTCAATCCCTGCTCGCCGGAAGAATTATTCGTATTCGCTGGCGCTCGGGGTCGGGCGCGGCGGAGCGGCGGCGGTCAGGCGAAGAGCCTCGGCCGATTCGCTGAGGCTCGCCAGCTCGTCGGTTTCGTCATCTTCGTCGACGCGGACTCGCTGGAGGTTGCTGACGACCGCTTCCTCGAGGTGCTTGGGACGAACCGTTTCCTCGGCGATTTCGCGCAGCGCAACGACCGGATTCTTGTCGCGGTCGCGCTCGATGGTGAGGTCCGCGCCGCCGGAAATCTGGCGCGCCCGCTGGGCCGCAAGCAGAACCAGGTCGAACCGGTTCGGAATCTTGTCGACACAATCTTCAACCGTCACGCGCGCCATTGGTCGCTCCGCTTAATAATTTGCCCTGCTGGGAAGGGGAGCCAGATAGGCAAGGGGGGTCGCGAAGTCAATCGCGGCCGATGCTTGCGCCGCCTTGCGCCACGCCGCCATGCCCGCCACACCGGGCGGCAATGAGTGCCGAACCCTCCGTTTCCGCCATCGACTGCGTGGTAGCCGGCAACCGCCTGCGGCTGCTGTCCGGCGGGATCGAACGGTTCGACGCGCTCATCGGCATGATCGAAGCGGCGACCCGGTCGATTCGGGTCCTGTTCTACATGTTCACAGAGGACGAGGCGGGATTGCTGGTTCTTCAGGCGCTGACCCGCGCCGCCGCCCGCGGAATCGATGTCCGGCTGCTGCTCGACGAGTTCGGCAGCGGCGCCATTCGCCCCGCCTTCCTCGACCCGCTGGCGGAGGCCGGTGGCCACCACTGCATCTTTCACCCCACCTTCGGCCGACGCTATCTGATTCGCAATCACCAGAAGATGATCGTCATCGACGACGAGGCGGCGATCATCGGCGGCGCGAATATCAACCAGCACTATTTGGCCGACGAAGGGCCTCAGCACTGGCGCGACATCTGGCTTGCGATCGACGGCCCGGCAGTCGTCGAGCTGGGCGACTATTTCGACTCGCTCGAACGCTGGGTCCGCCAACCCAAGCCGCTCATCCGCAAGCTTCGGCGGATCATCACCAGCCACAGCCGCAGTCCCGGTCCGGTGTCGTGGCGGTTCAGCGGCCCGATGCGCAAGCACAACCCGTGGCCGGTGCAAATCGTCAAGGATATCCTGGCGGCGAAGCGGCTCGATATCGTCGCCGCTTACTTCTCTCCCTCCCGGGCAATGCTTAGGCGGATCGGCGGGGTAGTCGATCGCGGCGGAACGGCGCGGCTGGTGACGGCGGCCAAGTCCGACAATCACGCCACCATCGCCGCTGCCCGCTTCACCTACGGGCGCCTGCTCAAATGGGGCGTTCGAATCTTCGAATATCAGCCGGCCAAGTTTCACACCAAGCTCTACATCGCCGACGACATCGTCCACGTCGGCTCGGCCAATTTCGACTTTCGGAGCATCTATCTCAACCTCGAGATGATGCTTCGGGTCGAGGATCGGGCGTTCGCCGCGGCCATGCGGGCCTTCGTCGAGTCCGAAATCGCGCAGTCGGTCGAGATCACCCCGGCCGTCCACCGCTCGCGCGCGACATGGCTGCGCCGGCTCAGGTGGGCGGCGTCGAATTTCCTCGTCACGACCATGGACTACACCGTCACCCGTCGGATCAACTTCGGGGTCGAATAGGCTCGCGGCGGGCCTAGGCCGGGGCCGGCTCACGCCACGCCCAAAAGAGCGTCGCCGGCGGCACGTTGATCCATTCGAATCCGCGCTCGATTCGCTCGAAGTAAGGAGCGATGAAATCGCGCACCTTCGGGCTGAACTGGTAGATGAGAAAGGCGCCGCCGCCGCGGATTGCCTTGGCCGTCGCTTGGCCGATCGCTTCGCCGACCCCTGGCGGAAGGGTCGAGAAGGGAAGTCCCGAAAGGACGAAGTCGGCATGGTCGAAGCCATGTTCGGCGATGATCCGCTCGACATCCACGGCCGAACCGTGGACCGCAATCAGCCGCGGGTCGGGAATCGTCTTCCTGAGGTAGGCGACGAAATCGGGATTGGTGTCGATCGCGATCAGCCGCGCTTCGGGGCCCAGCTGGTCGAGGATCGGCCGCGTGAAGGTGCCGACTCCGGGGCCATATTCGACGAACAGCCGCGTATTTTCCCAATCGACCGGGGCCAGCATCTTGTCGATCAGCAGCTTGCTCGACGGAATCACCGAGCCGACCATCACCGGGTTCTTGAGGAAACCGCGAAGGAATTGCCACTTCGGCGAATTGGCCCGGTGCGCGACCCGCCGCACAAAGCGGCGCGGGCCTTTCAGGGTTCGGGCGGAAGGGGTCGACATGAATGCTCCGGCGGCGACTGGATTGCCCGCGTTGGCAAATGCCCGGGGCCTTGTCCAGTTCTCCGCTCGGCTTTGCGAATGCGACCGACCGACCCTAAGGCGCGGCGATGCA
>DASTDT010000137.1:0-27203 GCA_035710225.1 Sphingomicrobium sp. | reverse complement strand
CCCTTATATGGCGGCCATTCCCTGGGGACTCGGTCCAACACTGATGCTGACCACCAATCCGTTCGACGGCGACACGCTGCACGAGGAGTGCGGCGTGTTCGGTATCTGGGGCGCCGACAGCGCCTCGGGCTTCGTCGCGCTGGGTTTGCATGCGCTTCAGCACCGCGGCCAGGAGGCGGCGGGAATCGTCAGCTTCGACGGCGCAGCGTTCCATGCCCACCGCGCGATGGGCCATGTCGCCGGCAATTTCGACCGCGCCGACGTCGTCGCCAAGCTCGCCGGGCGAGTGGCGATCGGCCACAACCGCTATTCGACCACCGGCGAGACCGCTCTTCGCAACGTCCAGCCATTGTTCGCCGAGCTCGCCTCGGGCGGATTCGCGGTCGCCCACAACGGCAATCTGTCCAACGCCATGGCGATCCGCAACCGGCTGGTGAAGCGCGGCTCGATTTTCCAGTCGACCAGCGACACCGAGGTCATCATCCACCTTGTCGCCACCTCCAGCTACGAGGCGCCGATCGACCGGCTGGTCGACGCGCTGAAGCAGGTCGAGGGCGCCTATTCCCTGCTGTGCCTGACCCCCGACGGGCTGGTCGCCTGCCGCGACCCGCTCGGCATCCGGCCACTGGTGATGGGCGAATTGAATGGCGCGACCATCTTCGCCAGCGAAAGCGTTGCGCTCGACGTCATCGGCGCGACGTTCGTGCGCGAGATCGAGCCGGGCGAGATGGTGCTGGTCGGTCACGACGGCGTGCGCTCGATCCGCCCGTTCGCCACCCTTCGCCCGCGCCCGTGCATCTTCGAACACGTCTATTTCGCGCGGCCCGACAGCATCGTCGACGGCACCTCCGTCTACGAGGTGCGCAAGAAGATCGGCGCGGTTCTGGCGCGCGAGGCGCCAGTCGACGCCGATTATGTCGTGCCCGTTCCCGACAGCGGGGTGCCCGCGGCGATCGGCTACAGCCAGGAAAGCGGAATCCCGTTCGAGCTCGGGATCATCCGCTCGCACTATGTCGGGCGCACCTTCATCCAGCCGAGCCAGGAAATCCGCCGCCTTGGGGTCAAGCTCAAGCACAACGCCAATTCGGCGCTGATCCGAGGCAAGCGAATCGTCCTCATCGACGATTCGATCGTTCGCGGCACGACCAGCATGAAGATCGTGCAGATGATGCGCGATGCCGGCGCCGCCGAGGTGCACTTGCGGATCGCATCGCCGCCGACGGCGCACAGCTGCTTCTACGGGGTCGATACGCCCGAGCGCTCAAAGCTGCTCGCCGCCAACATGGACGTCGCCGCGATGCGCGAGTTCATCGGCTCCGAAAGCCTCGCCTTCATCACCATCGAGGGCCTTTACCGGGCGCTCGGCGACGAGCGCGACGCGGACTCACCGCAGCGCTGCGACGCCTGCTTCACCGGAAATTATCCGACCACACTTACCGACCACCCGCCCGGCACCAGCGACCTTAGTCAGGAAGAGTCGACCCGCGCCCGATCTGCGGTCGGAGTGGCGGCCACTTAGGAACCCATCGCCATGTCCAACTCATCGCCGTTTTCGGACAAGCTGGCGCTTGTCACCGGCGCCAGCCGCGGAATCGGCGCGGCCATTGCCGAAGCGCTCGCCGCGGCGGGCGCGCATGTCATCCTCGTCGCCCGCACCGCCTCGGCGCTGGAGGATGTCGAGGACCGAATCCACGCCGCCGGCGGACATGCGACCATCGCTCCGCTGGATCTCGCCGACCGCGACAACATCGCCAAGCTTGCCGAGGCGATCGGCGGGCGCTGGGGAAGCCTCGACCTGCTCGTGCTCAATGCCGCCATGCTCGGCAGCCTGTCGCCGGTCGAGCATCTCGACCCCAAGGAGCTCGAGCGCGTGTTCAAGCTCAACGTTTTCGCCAACCAGGCGCTGCTGGCGGCGTTTGATCCGATGCTGCGCCGCTCGGAGCGGGCCGACATCGTCGGAATCACTTCGTCGGTCGGCGAGAGCCCACGCGCCTTCTGGGGCGGCTATGGTGCGTCCAAGGCGGCGTTCGAAAACCTGCTTTTGAGCTACGCCGACGAGACCGCCCATGCCGGCAAGATACGGGTCCACATCGTCGATCCAGGATCGACCCGCACCCGCATGCGCCAGCTCGCCTTTCCCGGCGAGGAGCCGGACAGCCTCAAGCCGCCCGAGGCGGTCGCATCGGCGGTCCTCGAGCAGCTGGCCGGCAATGCCGCCACCGGCAGCCGCCTTCGCGTTCCGGGCTAGGCCGGCTCGAACCGGGTCAGCCGGCGCACCGGATCGGCCTCGGTCAGCCTGAGGGAAACCATCTCGCCAAGCTCGAGGCCGTCCTCGGGCACGCGCGTTACGACCGGCAACTCGCACAGTTGAATGCGGGCGCCGCGCTGGTCGAGATCGGTGACGCAGCCTTCGAAGCGCGTGCCGACGTGGCCGGTCAGAACGACCGCTTCGGCCAGCTCGATCACCGCGGAATCGATTTGCGAGGCGCGGGCGTCGGCCTTCTTCATGACATCCGCCAGCGGCTCGAACGCGGCTTCGATATCGTCCGGCACCGGCCGGCCATTAGCGACGGCCAGCGCCGCCTCGATGACATAACGGTCGCCGAGCCGGCGAAGCGGGGCGGTGGCGTGGACATAGGTTGCAGCGACCGCCGAATGCCACGCCGTCTCGCCGGCCCGGAACGGCGCATAACCCGCGTCCTGTCCGGCGCGGCGGATGGCGAGCATGAAAGCGGCGTGCTTGCGGTTGGCCGGGTCGAGCGTCCGTTCGCGTTCCTCCAGACTCATCGTCGACGGCCAGTCGATTCCGAACGCGACCGCCGAATGGCGAAGGCGCTTGACCGCCCGTCTGCCGGGCTCCGCCATCGTCCGGAACAGGCCGGTGCCATGTTCATGAAGGCATTGGGCAATGGCGAGATTGGCGGCGAGCGACAAAGCGGCGTTGCATCGCTCGATCGGCGACATCGGCCGGAAGTCGAGGGCGTATCCGCCGTCGACGGGCCGCAATTCCTGCTGCGGCGGGTCGGTACGCGCGGCCCCGCGGCGAAGCTCGGCGGCGGCGATCCGCTCGGCCACCTCGGAAAAGCCGTCGGGCAGGTCCGCCGGACGGACGCTGGCATAGCCGAGCTTTGCACGGCTTCTGATGCGGGCGCGCTCGACCCCGGCCAGGGCCACCTCGCCATCGCCGGCGACGCGGACGGTGAATATTACCGCCGGCCGGTCGCCGTCGGGCAGCAGGCTCGCCGCCCGCTCGCTGAGCGCCGCGGGATAGAGGCGGACCTTGTCGTCGGGAAGATAGATGGTGACCCCGCGCGCCCACGCCTCACGATCGATCGGATCGCCGTGGGCCACGAACCAGCCGACGTCGGCGATGGCATAATGGAGCAGGAGGTCGCCCCCCGACCGCTCGATCGCGAAGGCCTGGTCGAGATCGACCGAGCTCACCGGGTCGAGCGTGACGAACGGCAGCGCCGTCCGGTCGGCGTGATCGTCGAGCGAGCGGGCAGCCGCGACCGAAGCGGCGGCTTCGACGTCGGGCGGGAATGCAGCGGGAAGCTTGTACTGGCGTCGGATGTCGGCGAGGCCGGTCGCCAGCGCGCCAGTCCAATCCTTGATTGGCTTCACGCTTTCACCAGCGTCACCTGGGCGACATCAATCCCGCGCCCGCGAAAGCCGCCCTCGCAATACATCAGATAGTATCGCCACAAATCGTGAAAGCGTGGGCCGAACCCGTCGAGCCGCCCCTCCGCCACCGCCTGGTTGTAGCGTTCGCGCCACAGCTTCAATGTCTCGGCATAGTCGAGCCCGAAGCCGCGGCGGTCGTTCCAACCGAGACCGCGTTCCGACGCCAGCGCGGCAAAGCGCGGCTCGTCGATGAGGCAGCCGCCGGGAAAGATGTAGGCCTGGATGAAGTCCGCGCTGGCGACATAATCGTCGAACAATTCGTGACGGATGCTGATCATCTGAAGCGCCGCCCTCCCGCCCGGCGCGAGGTTGCGGGCGATGCAATCGAGATAGGCAGGCCACCAGCGCTGGCCGACCGCCTCGACCATTTCGACCGAGGCGATCGCATCGAAGCGCTCGGCCACCTCCCGATAATCCTGGAGACGGATTTCGATCCGGTCGTCGAGGCCGGCCTCGCGCGCCTTGGCCTTGGCCCAGGCCTGTTGTTCGGTCGACAAGGTGAGGCCGACCACCAGTGCGCCGCGCCGGGCTGCGGCGATTGCCAGGCTGCCCCAGCCGCAGCCGATCTCGAGCAGTCGGTCGCCGGGCGCGAGGTCGAGCCGGTCGAGCAGCGCTTCGACCTTGCGCCGCTGGCCGGCCTCGAGGTCACCGCCGCTATCCTGATCGAACAGAGCGGAGGAATAGGTCATCGTCGGGTCGAGCCAGGCGCGATAGAAATCATTGCCGAGGTCGTAATGCGCGGCGACATTGTCGCGCGCCCGGGCCGGGGCATTGTCTTTCAGCCGGTGCTTGAGCCGGTTCAGCCAGCGGACGCTGCCCTTGGCGCGGGCGGCATCGCCGAGGCTCGGCGCATTGCTCATGAACAATTCGAACAACGGCACCGGGTCCGGCGAGGACCATTCGCCCTTGGCCCAGGCGCGGTACCAGCCGATGGAGCCAGACGTCGCCAGCCGGACCAAAGCGTACCAGCTTTCGATCCCGACGACGGCTGTCGGTCCAAGCGACCTGAAACCGATCCGGCGCTTGCTTCCGTCGGGCAAGGTAGCGTGGATTCCGCCGCGCTCGATGCGCTGGTCAAGGACGTCGAGCACCTGGGCGAAGCCACGCGCGAACAACCGACCGAGCAAGCCGCTGCCGCTTCCGAACGACCGTCCGGCCCGCATCAGATGCTCGCCTCGGCTCGCCATGGCGCGGACTATCGCTCCGAACCGGCAGTTGGCAAGCACGGCCGCGGGATCGCGGTCTCGTGCTTGAGCCGCGAATATCCGACCGGCGAAAGATAGCGGGCATCGCCGACCGAGACGAGGATGCCGCAGCGCCGGCGCTCGGCCCAGGCAAAGGGCAGCACCGACCAGCCGAGGAAGCGGCGGAGCCCGGGGTCGCGGCGGCGCGCCTCGCGCACCAACGGATGGTCGAGGCCCGGGTGGATCGGGCCGTAGGACGGTCCCAGCCCGGCGAGGGGCGAGAAGCCGGCCCAGCGATACGCGCCGTCCTCGCGCCAGACGACGGTGCGCCGCCATGACCGCACCGGATCGGGCGAGGCGAAGATCGCATCGGCCCGAGGGGCCCGCCTCAGCAGGCGCTCGCGCGCCGTGTCGCTGAGGCCGATGTTGAACAGTATGTAGGCGAGACCCGCCCCGAGCGCGGCCAGCGGCACCAGCCGCCACTCCTGGCCGCGTTTCTCCTGCATGCGCGACCAGGCAATGGCGAGCGACAGCAGCGACCATAGCCACACATCGATGATGAACAGGCTGTCGGCGTGGAACCAGGCGCCCGAGAATGGCGACAGCAATTGAACTGCATAGGTCGTCTGCAGGTCGAGCAGCGGATGGGTAAGCGCGCCGAGATAGCACAGTGCAAGGAGCCAGGCCTTGTCGAGCGGCAGTCCCGATCGAAAACGCGTGCCCCTCGCGACCTGCCAGCGATCGAGCAGCAGCAGCAGGCCAAACAACAGCGGCGGCATCACCGCCAATCCGCCGACGAGGCTGTGGGTGAACCCGCGGTGCATCGCCAGCGGCTCCCACGGCACGCTGCCGAAGAAGACGTCGATATCGCCCATGTTGGCGCCCAGGATCAGGGCGGCGAGGCCCTTCCTGGTCTTGGACTTGAGCCCGGCCTGGCCGAGCGCCCAGCCGGTCAGGCTATGCGTGAAATTGTCCACCCGCCCCCGCTTGTCGGGGCTAGCGGCCGACGGGCGAGGGTTTTTGCTTGGAAGGCTCGGGTGTCGCCGTGCGCGCGGGCGTTTCGCCCTGGATCACCGCCTTGGCGACAGCGAGGCGTTCGGCGGCTGGAACTTCGTCGAGCATTGCGAGGACCGCGGCGGTCAGCCGTTCGCGATAGGAGGTGGTGACCCGGTCGCGATTGACCAGCGCCGCCTTGAGCGCGTCGAGATCGAACGGAACGGCGGAAAGCGCCTTCGAGACCGCGTCCTGGGCGGCGGCAAGCTCCTTGCGGTGCGTGACCTGGCGCTCGACGTTGGCCTTGCGCTCGGCGAGGATTCGCTTGACGGCGGCGTCGCTTAGGCCGGCCGTGGCCGGCGTCGCCTCGGCCTCCGGCTCGGCTGCTGGAACGGCCGGCGCCGGCTTGGGCGCGGGAGTGTAGATGATGGTCGGATTGACCGCCGGCTTGGGCGCGGGGGTATAGGTAATGGTCGGGTTGACCACCGTCGTCGGTGCGGGATTTGTAACGACCACCGGCTTGATCTTGAGCGGCGGCGGATCGAGCGGGGCGTCCGCCTGGAGCGCCAGCAAAAGCAGATACAGGCTCATTCTTTCCTCGGTTCCTTGTCGACTTGCCAGGTCTGCCCCTTGCTGACGAGCTTCTGAATGTCGGGTGACTTGCCTTCGCTGGCGGCGCGGTTCTGCTCGATCACCGCGGCCTCGAAGGTCGGCGCGGGATCGTCGTAGATTACCCCAAGCGCGACCGGGAAGCTGGCCGCGGGCATTTCCACGAGCATGTGGGCGACAGCGCGGTTCCTGGGATCGTGGATCAGCACGTCGGGGTGATCGGCCTCGACCACCTTGAGCATGTGGCGATCGATGTCGAGCGCGAGGCCCTTGGCGCCGGCCGCGAACAGCATCTTCTCGCCGGGGACCAGCCACAGCTGCTTTTCGGTCGCCACCGAGCGTTCGGTGAACGAGGCGAAGACGTCGTCGTTGTAGACGATGCAGTTCTGGAAGATCTCGACGAAGCTGGCGCCCTTGTGGGCGTGCGCGGCCTTGAGGACATCGGGCAAATTCTTGTGGACATCGATGCCGCGGGCGACGAAGCGCGCGCCGCTGCCCAGCGCGAAGGCGCAGGGGTTGGCGGGGCGGTCGACCGATCCGAACGGGGTCGACGGGCTGCGCGTGCCGGTGCGCGAGGTCGGCGAATACTGGCCCTTGGTGAGGCCGTAGATCTCATTGTTGAACAGCAGGAACTGGCAATCGAGGTTGCGGCGCAGAAGGTGCATCGTGTGGTTACCGCCGATGCTCAATGCATCGCCGTCGCCGGTGATGATCCACACGTCGAGTTCGGGATTGGCGAGCTTGACCCCAGTCGCCACCGCGGGCGCCCGGCCGTGGATGGTGTGGAAGCCGTAGCTCGCCATGTAATAGGGAAAGCGGCTGGAGCAGCCGATTCCGGAGACGAACACGGTCTTCTCGCGCGCCGTGCCGAGGTCGGGCATGGTCCGCTGGACGGCCTTCAGGACCGCATAGTCGCCGCAGCCCGGGCACCAGCGGACTTCCTGGTCGCTCGCCCAGTCCTTGGCGGTGGTAATCGTCGTCTGCTCGTTCATCGCAGGAACCCGCCGAACCAAAGGATCATGAACACCACGATGATCAACAGGGCGATCATCGGCCAGGCGTTGATCGGTTTCACGTCAGTGCCTCCTCGATCGCCGCCTCGATCTCCGAGATCGTGAACGGCTGTCCGCTGACCTTCGGCAGCGGCCTGGCGTCGACGAGGAACTGATCGCGAAGCACCGTCTTCAACTGGCCGGAGTTCATCTCCGGCACCAGGATACGCCCAAACCCCTTGAGCAGGACAGCCATATTCTTCGGCATCGGCGCGATGTGGCGGACGTGGACGTGGGCGACGTCGAGGCCTCGCGCAAGCGCTCGTCGGACCGCCTGGTGGATGGGGCCGAAGGTCGACCCCCAGCCGACCACGCACAGCGCAGCGCCCTCGCGGCCGAGGCAGATGGCCTGATCGGGGATCGAGTCCGCGACATTGGCGACCTTTTGCGCACGGGTGCGGGTCATCTCCTCGTGCGCGGCCGGCGAATAGTCGATGTTGCCGGAGCCCGGCGCCTTCTCGATCCCGCCGATGCGATGCTCGAGGCCGGGAGTGCCGGGCTTGATCCATGGCCGCGCCAGGTCGCCGTTGCGGGCGTAGGGCATTACCCCTTCGCCTTCACCCGGTGGCGTGTCATGGAAGTGGACCGGGAACGGCGCGTAGCCGCTCATGTCCGGCACCTTCCAGGGCTCCGCAGCATTGGCGATATAGCCGTCTGTCAGCAGCATCACCGGAGTCATGTAGCGGGTCGCGATTCGGCAGGCCTCGATCGCGCAGTCGAACGCGTCAGCGGGCGAGCGCGCGGCGATGACCGGAATGGGCGCGTCGCCGTTGCGGCCGTAGACCGCCTGATAGAGGTCGGACTGCTCGGTCTTGGTCGGAAGGCCGGTCGACGGCCCGCCGCGCTGCGAGTTGACGATGACCAGCGGAAGCTCGGTCATCACCGCCAGCCCCATCGCCTCGCCCTTCAGTGCGATCCCGGGCCCGGACGACGAGGTCACGCCGAGCTGGCCGGCGTAGCTGGCGCCGATGGCTGCGCAGATCGCCGCAATCTCGTCCTCGGCCTGGAAGGTTGTGATGCCATATTCCTTCAAACGCGATAGCGAGTGGAGGATCGGCGAGGCCGGGGTGATCGGATAGGAGCCGAAGAACATCTTCAGGCCCGCAAGCTGGGCGCCGGCGACGAGGCCGAGGCCGAGCGCCTCGGCGCCGGTGACGGTCCGGTAGAGCCCCGGCTCCGACGGCGCCGCGTCGATATGGGTCTTGTGGACCTGGCCGCCCAATTCGACCGTCTCGCCATAGGCATGGCCGGCATTGAGCGCGGCGATGTTGGCTTCCGCCAGCTCCGGCGCCTTGGCGAACTTGGTCTTGAGCCAGTCGACGATCGGGGCGCGGTCGCGGTCGAACATCCACAGCGCGAGCCCCAGCGTCCACATGTTCTTGCAGCGCAGCGCTTCCTTGTTGCCGAGGCCGAACGGCTTCACCGCTTCCAGGGTCAGCTGCGAGATGTTGAAGTGCACCAGGGTCCAGCGCGCGAGGCTTCCGTCTTCCAGCGGATTGGCATCGTAGCCGGCCTTGGCGAGGTTGCGCGCCGAGAACTCGCCCTCGTCGGCGATGATCAATCCGCCTTCCCGAAGCGCATCGACGTTCACCTTCAACGCCGCCGGGTTCATCGCCACCAGCACGTCGGGCTGGTCGCCGGCGGTCTCGATCGCGGTCGAGCCGAAATTGATCTGGAAGGCCGACACGCCGAAGGTGGTGCCCTGCGGAGCGCGGATTTCGGCCGGGAAATCGGGGAAGGTGGCGAGGTCGTTGCCGGCCAGCGCGGTCGACAAGGTGAACTGGCCGCCGGTTAACTGCATGCCGTCGCCGCTGTCGCCGGCGAAGCGGACGACGACGGCCTCGCGCGGCGGATGGGCGCGGGACTCTTGCTCGGTGACGAAATGGGTGGCCGAAGCCATGGGCAACCTTCGTGAAAGCGGGGTGTCGCCTCCTATTAGGAGTGAAGGGGCGGTTGTGCCACCGTTTCGTGGCTTTGCAGTCCCGGCAAATGCGGGCAAACTGAGCGTGGGGGCAAAAAAACGATGATCCTTCGCCGCTTGAGCACCAACCTTCGCAGCCAGAACTGGGTCGCGATCGGGATCGAGTTCCTGCTGGTCGTGCTCGGCGTGTTCTTCGGGATCGTCGCCGCCAACTGGAACGAAGAGCGGCTTGAGAAGCGCGAGACTGCGGTTCTGCTGACCCAACTCGAGGAAGAACTGTCGACGTTCGTCAATTATATCGACAGCGTTGGCCGCTATTACGAATCGGCCGGCGGCTACGCCGACCGCGCGGCGGCTGCTTGGGAAGGCGACCGGTCGATCAGCGACGCCGACTTCGTTATCGCCGCATATCAGGCGAGCCAGATCAACGGCATCGCAAACAACGCCGAGGTATGGGGCGCGATCTTCGGCGCCGAGAATCTGCGCGATATCGAAGATCCTGTAATTCGTAGGAACCTGGGCAACGTCATGACATTCGATTACGCCCTGACGGACTTGCGGGCAGTCGCCAGCCGCTATCGCGAGGAAGTTCGCAAGACGATTCCAAACCGCATCCAAGCCGCCATCCGAGAGCAGTGCGGCGATCGCCAGGGGCCTGACGGGCCGGTGCTCCCGACCCGATGCGTTCTTGGCTTTGCGGCCGAGGATTGGAGGACGACTGCGGCCGCGCTCCGTGCGCGGCCTGAGTTGCTTGCCGAGCTGCAATGGCATCGCGCCGCGATCGCCAATCAGATGGCTCAGGGACGCGCGATCCAGGAATCCGCGAGGATCTTGGTGGAGCGGATCGGGCCGCGCCGATGATCTTCCGCCGCACCGTCGCCAATCTGCGCGCGCAGAACTGGACCGCGGTCGTAATCGAAATCGCCATCGTCATCATCGGCGTGTTCATCGGCGTTCAGGCGGCGAACTGGAACCAGCAACGCCTCGAGAAGGCGCGGGCCGAGCGGCTGCTGGGCGAGCTCAAGCCTTCGCTGGCGAGCTTCATCGACTTCTTCGAAACCGCCGACACCTATTACGCGACGACCCGGCGCTACGCCGACACCGCCTTCGCGGGCTGGCGCGGCGACCCGTCGGTGACCGACGAGCAATTCGTCATCGCCGCCTACCAAGCCAGCCAGGTCTATTTCCTTGGCGTGAATTCAAACAGCTGGACGACCCTGTTCGGACGCGACCAACTCGACAATATCGACGATCCTGCGATCCGGCGTGGGCTGGCGGCGCTGATGACCCAGGATTTCGCGCTGATCGAAGGCGGCCTGTTGACCGAGTATCGCGGACAGGTCCGGCAAGTCATTCCAGAGGACATCCAGGATTCGATCCGCGCGAAGTGCGGCGACCGGCCAGTGGAGGGACGGCCGCTGACGGTGACCCTGTCGGCGACCTGCGACCTCGATTATCCGGCGCCACGCTTCGCCGAGGCGGCCGCCGAACTTCGTCGGCAGCCGCTGCTGGTCGGGCTGCTTCGGCGACATCTGTCGGAAGTCGCATCCTATAAGGACAATTTGGCGATGATCGGAGGAATGACCAGGGACATTCATTCGCGCATCGGTTCGCGCTGACGATCTGTTGGCGGCGAAGACGGGACCGGCTAGCAGACCGCGATGAGCGACGAACCGGAACGATATCGCCGCGGGGTCGGCGTGATGCTGATCAACGCCGACAGGCAGGTGTGGGTCGGCCGCCGAATCGATAACACCGACGAGGCGTGGCAGATGCCGCAGGGCGGGATCGACGCGGGCGAGGAGCCGTGGGCGACCGCGCTTCGCGAGCTTGAGGAAGAGACGGGCATCGCGCCGCGCCTCGTCGAGCAAGTCACCTGCCACCCTGAGCGGCTGCGCTATCGGCTTCCCGAGGAGCTGATCGGGGTCATCTGGAAAGAGCCGTGGGTCGGGCAGGACCAGGACTGGTTCCTCGCGCGCTTCCTCGGCAGCGATGCCGATGTGAACATCGCCACCACGCACCCGGAATTCTGCGACTGGAAATGGGTTTCGCCCGACCGGCTGCCCGACATGATCGTGCCGTTCAAGCGCGACCTGTACCGGGCGCTGATCGAATCCTTCCGCCAGTGGCTTTGACGAGCGCTCGGCGCGCGCTAGGGCGAGGCATGGCGGGGCTAAGCAACATCGAACGCGATTGCGTCGAACAGGCGATGGCCGCGCACGATTCGATGCTGGCGCGAACGCTGGAGTGGGCGGCGATCAATTCCGGCTCGCGCAACCTGGCCGGGCTTGCGCGCATGGGATCGGCCATCGGCGAGGCGCTGGCGGCGCTGCCGGGTGAGCTGAGCTGGGCCGACCCGTCGCCGGTGACGGCGGTCGATCCGGCGGGCCGGGCCTGCGACATCGCGCACGGCCGGCACTTGCGGCTGACGGTCCGGCGCGACGCCCCGGTGCAGCTCTTGCTGACCGGCCATATGGACACGGTGTTCGGCGCCGACCATCCCTTCCAGGCGACGCGATGGCAGGACGAGGGCACCATCAACGGGCCGGGCACCGCCGACATGAAGGGCGGAATCGCGGTGATGATCGCGGCGCTCGAGGCGGTCGAGGCGGCCGGCGCAGCCGATCTCGGCTATGAGGTCGTCATCAACAGCGACGAGGAAGTCGGCAGCCTGTCCTCCGCCGCGCTGCTGGCCGAGGCGGCGCGGGGCAAACGGGCAGCACTGACCTATGAACCGGCGGCGCTGCCCGACGGGACGATGGCCGGCGCCCGGCCCGGAAGCGGCAATTTCGACTTCACCGTCCGCGGCCGCTCGGCCCATGCCGGGCGCAATCCCGAGGACGGGCGCAACGCGCTGGTCGCGGCGGCCGACCTCGCGCTTCGCCTCAAGGCAGGCATCGGCCCGTGCCTGAGCGTCAACCCGGCGCGGATCGACGGCGGCGGCCCGACCAATGTCGTTCCCGACCTCGCCGTGCTGCGGGTCAATCTCCGCCCGGCGAGCCAAGAAGACCAGAGGCGCGCCCAGGCGCTGATCGACAAGAGCGTCGGCGACGTCGCCGCCGAGCACGAAGTGGAGATCTCCGTCCACGGCCATTTCGCGCGACCGCCCAAGCCGCTCACCCCCGCACTCGAGGCGCTGTTCGGCTTGGTCCGCGAAGCAGGCGCCGACCTCGGCCAAGACATCGGCTGGCAGCCGACCGGCGGGGTGTGCGACGGCAACAATATCGCGGCGTGCGGAGTGCCGGTGATCGACACCATGGGCGTGCGCGGGGGCAGCATTCATTCCGACCGCGAATATCTGGTCGTCGAGTCGCTGGGCGAGCGTGCGGCGCTGTCGGCGCTGACCATCCTCCGGCTCGCCGCCGGCCGCAACGGAGCCGGCGCATGACCAGCCGAATCCGCGCCGCCCGTCCCGACGACCTGCGCGCGCTCTACGGCCTCAGCAAGCTGACCGGCGGCGGGTTCACCAACCTGCCGGCCGACAAAGGGACGCTTGAGCGAAAGCTCGAACGCGCCCAGGCTGGCTTCTCGCGCCAGGGCGAAACGCCGGGGGACGACCTCTATGTTTTCGTGCTGGAGGACAGCGCCACCGGCACCATTCGCGGCACCTGCCAGGTGTTCGGAGCGGTCGGCACTGACCGGCCGTTCTATTCCTACCTCATCTCGACGCTCACCCAGAAAAGCACGGAACTGGGGCGGATCTTCCGCAACCAGACCCTCAATCTCACCACCGACCTCGAGGGCTCGAGCGAGGTCGGCGGGCTGTTCCTCCACCCGCACGAGCGCGCCGGCGGGCTCGGCCTGCTGCTCGCGCGGTCGCGCTACCTGTTCATCAAGCAGCACCGGCCGCGCTTCGGCGACGTCGTCCTGGCCGAGCTTCGCGGTGTGATGGACCAGGGCGGCAACTCGCCGTTCTGGGACGCGATCGGCGGCCGCTTCTTCGGCATGACCTTCCCCGAAGCCGACGATTTCAACGCCGTCCACGGCACACAGTTCATCGCCGATCTGTTCCCCAAGTCGCCAATCTACGTCTCGATGCTTCCGGAAAGCGCGCAGTCCGTGATCGGGCAGCCGCACCCCACCGGCCGCGCCGCGCTGAGGATGCTGGAGCATGAAGGTTTCGTGTGGGACGGCTATGTCGACATTTTCGACGGCGGACCAACGGTCACTGCCCGCACCGACCGCATCGCGACGCTGGTCCAGGCCGAATGGCAATTGGTCGGCGGAAGCGCGAGCGGCGGCGACACGATGCTCCTCGCCGCCCATACGGACCAGGAATTTCTCGCCTGCTACGGACAGGCCCAGGTGTCGGCCAACGGTGAGCTCTTGATCGACGACAAGGCGCAGCGCGCGCTCGACATCGGTCCCGGCGACCGGGTGCTCGCCGTTCCCCGATGATCCGCGAGATCAACTTCGACGGGATCGTCGGGCCGAGCCACAATTATGCCGGCCTGAGCCTCGGCAACCTCGCGTCCGAGCGCAACGCCGGCGAGGTGTCGCGGCCGCGCGCGGCGGCCTTGCAGGGCATCGCCAAGATGCGCGCCAACCTCGCCCTCGGGCTGGACCAGGGCCTGTTCGTTCCTCAGCCACGTCCCGCCCACGGCTGGCTCGCGAGCCTCGGCACTTCGATCGGCGAAGCGACGCCCCGGATTGCCGCCAACGCCATGTCGGCCTCGGCGATGTGGGCCGCCAATGCGGCGACGGTCAGCCCGGCGCCGGATACCGCCGACGGCCGTTGCCATCTCACCGTCGCCAACCTTTCGACCATGCCCCATCGCAGCCACGAGTGGCGCTCGACCCTGGCGCAGTTGCGGCTGGCCTTCGTCGCCGACGCCTTCGCGGTTCATGGCCCGGTGCCCTCGTTCGGCGATGAAGGCGCCGCCAACCACATGCGACTGGCCCCGAACCACGGCGATCCGGGAGTGGAGATCTTCGTCTATGGAGTCGCCGGCGGACCCTATCCGGCGCGCCAGAATGTCGAGGCGTCGATGGCGGTTGCGAGGCTCCACCGGCTCGATCCGGAGCGATGCCTGTTCGCCGCCCAGAACGAGGAGGCGATCGCCGCCGGCGCGTTTCACAACGACGTCGTCGCGGTCGCCAACGGCCGGCTGCTGTTCGCGCACGAACTGGCATTCGCCGACCGGGATTCTCTGGCGCAGTGGTGCGCCGAACGGATCGACGGTTTCGAGCTGGTCGAAGTAGCTGCCGCCGATGTCCCCATTGGCGATGCCATAAGATCCTACCTGTTCAATTCGCAGCTGGTGACTCTGGGCGACGAGTCGATGTGCCTCATTGCCCCCAGCGAATGCGCCGAAACGCCCAGCGTAAAGGCGTGGATAGATGCCCACCTGGCCTCCAACGGCGCAATCCGGCGGGTCGATTATGTCGATGTCCGCCAGTCGATGGCCAATGGCGGCGGGCCGGCCTGCCTGCGCCTTCGCGTACAGTGCGACCCGGCCGAGGTCGATCCGCGCTTTCTGGTTGACGATGCCAAGCTCGATTCCATCGTCGCGGTCATCGAGCGGCAGTGGCCAGAAGAGATCCACAACAGCCAGATTCAGGACGAAACGCTGGTCCGCTCGGTCGTCGAAGCCCGGCGCGCGCTTCTCGCCGAGCTCGGCCTAGATCAGCTCGAAACGTCGGAATAGTTAACAGCCGGCGGCCAGCCTTAACGTTTTTTTGGCGGAACTGCGCCACTGGCACGGCGTTTGCTTAACCATATCATGCTCAAGCGCCTCGCCCGACTGTTCACCATCAAGACCCGGTTCGAGGCTTATCTAGTCACCTATGCGATCGCCGTCGGCGCGGTCGAGCGCGGGCGCCACTATCTCGACCTCTATCCCGGCGCACTGGGGTGGACGTTCGCGCTGCTGTGCACGGGGGTGGTGTTTTTGGCGGGCGGGAAGCTGCTCGATTCGGTGCGGCCCACCGTCGAAGCCGACCCCATCCCGGTAGCTACCGCCACTGCCGCGCCGCGGGCCTGGGCCCGGCCGCGGCGGATCAGTCGTAATCGACCCAGGCGACCCCGTCTCTCTGGCGCAGGGTCAGCAGCTGCGCCTCGCACAGATTGACGTTGGCAAAGGTCAGGGTGCGGCCGCCGGCCAGCGTAACCTTGAGGTCCCACGCACAATCTTCGACATCGAACGACGCGGAGGCGCTGGTTCCGGAGCGGGCCGAATAGGGTACCGCGGCCCAGCCGGAGCTGCCGGTCCGGCGCGCTTCCATCGCGGCGATGTCGTTGCCCGTGCCATTGACGAATGCCAGGGTTGCGGGAGCGGCCATAGCCGGCTCGGCGGCGGCCAAGGCGACTGCGGCAACCAGCGGGAAACGTAAGGCCATCGAACCGGAATATAACGGTTTTCGGGCCGGCGCCGCAAGCCGTCCGGAGGCCGCCCGGCAAATGTGAATCGTCCTGTGGAAATTAACTATTGTTTAGGGCATGAGTCGCATCCTTCGAGTCGCCGGAAGGGGGGAGCGACCACGATGGAATCGGACCTGCGTTACTACATGCGCCGAGCCGCCGAAGAGCGGACCGCGGCCATTCGTTCAGTCACCCCGCAGGCGCGCGCACGCCATTCCGAGCTGGCCCAGGAATTCGCCGACCGGGCGCGGGCATGCACGGCCCCCGGGCTCCAGGCGATGACCGCCTGAACCGAGAAATCCGAACTGTGACGAGGGCGCCCGCGTGGCGCCTTTTTCATGCGCATCGCGGCGCTTCGAAAAGCTTGCGCGGTTCGGCGCATGCCCCTATGTCGCCCGCCTGCCGCACCACGGCAATGCGCCCGTAGCTCAGCTGGATAGAGCACCAGACTACGAATCTGGGGGCCGGAGGTTCGAATCCTTCCGGGCGCGCCATTCCCTCCCGGCTTCGGCAATTGCGCGATCAACGCGCCGTCCCTAGAGCCGGGACATGATGCGCATCGTGCTTTTCCTCCCCCTTTTCGCGCTGTCCGCGTGCCAGACGGCAGCGCCTGGCGCCGAGCCTTCGCTGGCCCGCCGGGCGGCGGAGAACATCGATCCGCGAACCCCGGTCGAGGTCGCCGTCGACAGCCGGCCGGCGCAAGCTGGCCTCGTGGCGCGGATCGCTGCGCTGGTGGCCGAGGCGGAAGCATCCGCCGCGGCGTTTGCCGCCGCTGAGCCGGGCGCCCGCTCCGCCGCCGCGGCAGCCGGCGCCGCCCAAAGCGAAAGCTGGATCGCCGCCCAACTCGCCTTGTCCGAGCTAGAGCGTACCCGCGCCCCCTTCACCCGCGCGTTGGCGCAAGTGGACGAACTTCGCTCGGCCAGCGCGCGCGGGGGCACCGCCTCGCCGGCCGATGTCGGCGCGATGGAATCGGCGGCGGCGCGGCTCCAGCAGATGGGCGAGCGTCAGGTCGAAGCGCTCGATGCGATCCGCGCAATAATCAGTCGCTAGCGCGGAGCCAGCGCGGCAGCGCGGGCAGCCGGCCAGTCGGCGCGTTCTATGCTGTAGACGATCGTGGGGTTGAGATCCGGCCCGAAGCGGGGGTCGGTGTAGTCGAGGTCCGCCCGGCGCCTCATCCCGAGCCGCTCCATCAGTCCCCAGCTTCCCTCATTGCCGGCCACTGTAAAGGCGACCACGTGCGGCGCGCCGAAGCGGTCGAATGCGAGGTCGAGACTGGCGATCGCCGCTTCCTTGGCGACGCCCGCGCCCCAGCAATCCTCGCGCAGCCGCCAGCCAACCTCGAAATCGCCCTGGTTGGGGGCATCTTCGGCATTGACCCGCTTGATCCCGCAGAAGCCGAGCACCGCGCCGTCGACCTTGCGCTCGACGATCCAGAAAGTGTGCCCGAAGTCACGCTGGTAGCTGTCGAGGCGGTCGAACGCTGCGGCATAGGTCGCCTCGTCCTGCGGCCCGCCGAGCCAGCGCATCACCGCCATGCTGTTGAGGTGGCGCAGGAACACTTCGCGGTCGCCGGGGCGCCACCGGCGGAGGATCAGCCGCTCGGTCTCGGCGACGGTATCAGCCATTGATGAGTCGCGCAGCGAGCGGCGCGTGATAGGTGAGGATGCCGCGCGCGCCGGCCCGCTTGAACGCCAGCAAGGTCTCCAGCACGAGCGCATCGCGGTCGCCTCCGCCGGCCCGGGCCACGGCCTCCACCATCGCATATTCCCCGGACACGGCGTAGGCGAAGGTCGGCACGTTGAGCTCGCTGGACACGCGCCGGACGATGTCGAGATAGGGCAGGCCCGGCTTGACCAGGACCATGTCCGCGCCTTCCGCTACGTCGAGCGCGACCTCGCGCAGCGCCTCGTCGCTGTTGGCGGGATCCATCTGGTAGCTCTTCTTGTCGCCCTTGAGCAGATCGCCGCTGCCGACCGCGTCGCGGAACGGGCCGTAGAAGGCCGAGGCATATTTTGCGGCATAGGCCATGATGGCGACGTCGTGGTGGCCGCCCGCCTCGAGCGCGGCGCGGATCGCCGCGATGCGCCCGTCCATCATGTCGGAGGGGGCGATGATGTCGGCCCCGGCGGCGGCCTGGACCATCGCCTGCTCGGCAAGCACCGCCACCGTCGAATCGTTGACGATCCGGCCGCGCTGGTCGGTCAGCCCGTCATGGCCGTCGGCGGTATATGGATCGAGCGCGACATCGGTCATCACGCCGATGTCGGGCACCGCGTCCTTGATCGCGCGGATCGCCCGGCAGAGGAGATTGTCGGGGTTGAGCGCTTCCTCGGCGCGCTCGCTGCGAAGCCGGGCCGGCGTGTTGGGGAACAGCGCGAGGCAGGGAATGCCGAGCTCTTTCGCTTGGCGCGCCGCGGCGGCGAGCCGGTCGACGCTCAGGCGCGACACGCCCGGCAGAGTCGTGACCGGCTGCTCCTCCCCTTCTCCGTCACAGATGAACAGCGGCCAGATGAGGTCGCTTGGATGGAGCCGGTGCTCGGCGAGGAGCGCGCGGATCCACCCCGAGGAGCGGCCACGGCGCATGCGCAATGCGGGGAAGGTGGCGTTTGTCATTGGCTGCCCCCATATCGGTTCGTATCAAGCGAGCCAAATGCCCGAAGGCGATGAACCACATGAGTGACTCTCTGCCGCGCCGGGCCATCCTTGTCGTCAACGCCATGAGCCGACGCGGGGCCGAGGCGTTCGAGCCGGCCAAGGAAAAGCTTGCCGCCGCCGGAGTCGAGCTGATCGCGGCCCACGCGGTCAAGGAGCCGGAGGACATGGACAAGACCATCATCGACGCCATCAAGAAGGCGCCAATGGTGATCGTCGGCGGCGGCGACGGATCGCTTTCGTCCAGTGTCGACCATTTCGTCGGCCAGGACACGGTGTTCGCAATTCTGCCGCTGGGCACGGCCAATAGTTTCGCCAAAACGATGGGCATGGGGACCGACCTCGACGCCGCCGTCGACGTCATCGCGAACGGCCGCCGTAAGCGCATCGACCTGGGCAAGATCGATGGCGACTATTTCGTCAATGCCGCCGCGCTCGGCCTGTCGCCGCTGATCGCAGACACCGTTCCGCACGCCTTGAAGAAATATCTGGGGATGGTCGGCTATCTGATCTGGGCGGTGCGGGTTGCGTTCAAGTTTCGGCCATTTCGGCTTCGGCTAACGCTCGACGACGGGACCATGGTCAAGGTCTGGGCGACCGAGGCGCGGATCGCCAACGGCACGCACCATGGCGGGGTCGAGCTGGTCGAAAGCCAGGAGCTCGACAGCGGCGACATCGTCGTTCAGGCGGTCACCGGCAAGAGCCTGTGGGGCCTGGCTTGGAGCTGGTTCGCGACCTTGTTCAAGCTTCGCCGGCGCGAGCTGACGACGACCGAGTGGCGCGGCCAGCGGATCGGGTTGGAAGCGCGGCCGAAGCAGAAAATCTCGGTCGACGGCGAGATCGCGGCGAGGACTCCGGTGCTGATCGAGATCGCCGACGCGTGCATCGAAGTGGCGGCGCCGCGCGAGAGCCAGAAGGTCGCCTAGCCCAATCGCGCCAAAGCCGCCGTCAGCCGCTCAGCCTCGGCCGCGCGAGCAGCGTGGTCGGCTCGGGCTTTTTCGACCGCTTCCGGCTTGGCACGCTCGGCGAAAGCCGGGTTGGCAAGGCGGGCGGCCAGCGAATCGCGGTCCTTTTCGGCGGCTTCGACGGCCTTGCTCAGACGCGCCTTCTCGGCATCGAGGTCGATCGCGCCTTCCAGCGGAAAGGCCAGTGTGACTCCGCTTGTGACAATCTGCGCCGATGACGGCGGCACGTCACTGGCGGCGACGGGCCCGTCGAGCTTGGCCATGCGCGCCAGTGTCGGGAGATTGTCGGCCAAACGCGCGAGCATGGCCGGGTCACCGCCGACGACATGGGGCGTGAGCGCGGCGGTCCAGGGGATATTGAGTTCGGCGCGCATGGCCCGGACGGCGTCGATCACGTCGACCAGCCCGCCGATATTCGCCTTCGCGTCCGGGTCGACCTCGGCCTGCGGCTCCGGCCATTTGGCGAGGATGAGGTCGTAGGGCCGATCCCCCATCGAATGCCACAATTCCTCGGTGACGAACGGCATGAATGGGTGGAGCATGACGAGGATCTGGTCGAACGCCCAGGTGGCGACGGCGCGCGTCTCGTCGTCCCATGCGCCTTTGACCAGCTCCACGTACCAGTCGCAAAAGGTGCCCCAGGTGAAGTGGTAGATGGCGTCGGCCATGCCGTCGAAGCGAAGCTCGTCGAACGCCTTGTTGAGCTTGCCCAAGGTCTCGACCACCTCGCCGATGATCCAGCGGTTGACCGGAAGCCTGGCCTCCGGCGCGGCGATGCTTTGGCTGGCGCCGACGCCATTGCCCTGGAGGAAGCGCGCGGCGTTCCAAAGCTTGGTGGCGAAGTTGCGATAGCCTTCGACGCGTTTCTCATCGAGCTTGATGTCGCGGCCCTGGCTTTCCATCGCCGCGAGCGTGAAGCGCAGGGCATCGGCGCCGAAGCGGTCGATCAGCCCGAGCGGGTCGACGGTGTTGCCCTTCGACTTCGACATCTTCTGGCCGTGAGCGTCGCGCACCAGACCGTGGAGATAGAGCGTCTTCCACGGCTTCTCGCCCATGAACTCGAAGCCCTGCATCGCCATGCGGGCATCCCAGAAGAAGATGATGTCGAAGCCCGAGATGAGGACGTCGTTGGGGTAATGGCGCTTCAGCTCGTGGGTCTCGTCGGGCCAGCCGAGCGTCGCGAACGGCCACAGCGCCGAGGAGAACCACGTGTCGAGCACGTCCTCGTCGCGGAGCAGCGCAACGCCTTCCCCGGCCTGCTGTTGCGCGGTTTCAACTGTTTCCGCCACGAAAACATTGCCGGCCTCATCATACCACGCCGGAATCCGGTGGCCCCACCATAATTGGCGGCTGACGCACCATGGCTGGATGTTCTCGAGCCAGTTGAACCAGGTTTTCTTCCACGTCTCAGGCACTACGGCGATGTCGCCCTTGGCCACCGCCTCGATCGCCGGCTTGGCCAGCGTAGCGGCATCGACATACCATTGGTCGGTCAGCCACGGCTCGATGACAACGCCGGAGCGATCGCCGTAAGGCGTTGCGATGGTCCGGTCCTCCACCTTGATCAGCGCGCCCTCGGCTTCGAGCAACTCGACCACGCGCGTGCGGGCGTCGAACCGGTCGAGGCCAACCAGCTCGGCGGGAATGAGCCCGTCCGATGTCTGCGTGACCGCGCCATGCGCATCGAGCATATTGAGCATGTCGGCGGGCTTGAAGCCGGCCCGCTTGCCGACCTCGAAATCGTTGAAGTCATGCCCGGGCGTGATCTTGACGGCGCCCGAACCAAGCTCGGGATCGGCATGCTCGTCGGCGACGATTGGAAGGAGGCGGCCGGTCAGCGGCTGGCGAAGCGTCTGGCCGATCCTTTCCCGGTAGCGCGGATCGTCCGGATGGACCGCGACGGCCATGTCGGCGAGCATCGTCTCCGGCCGGGTCGTCGCGACCTCGATCCCGCCCTCCCCTTCGGCAAACGGGTAGCGCAGGGTCCAGAACTTGCCGGCCACCTCGCGAGTCTCGACCTCGAGGTCGCTGATCGCTGTCTGGAACCTGGGGTCCCAATTGACGAGGCGCTTGTCGCGGTAGAGCAGCTTGCGGCGGTAGAGCTCGACGAACGTCTTGAGCACGGCGCGGGTGAAGCCCTCGTCCATGGTGAAGCGCTCATTGGACCAGTCGCACGACGCGCCGAGGCGGCGAAGCTGGCGGGTGATCGCCCCGCCCGACTGGGCTTTCCACTCCCACACATGGTCGAGAAACGCCTCGCGGCCGATCTCAGCGCGCTTGAGGCCCTGGCTCTCGAGATTGCGCTCGACCACCATCTGCGTGGCGATTCCGGCATGGTCGGTGCCGACCACCCACAAGGCGTCCTTGCCATCCATCCGCGCGCGGCGGGTGAGGATGTCCTGAAGCGTGACGTCGAGCGCATGGCCGATGTGCAGGCTGCCCGTGACGTTGGGCGGCGGCATGACGATAGTCCACGGCTCGGCCTCGCCGCGCTCGGGGCGGAAGCGGCCCTCGCCTTCCCAATGGGCATACCAGCGGGCCTCGATGGGGCCGGGTTCGAAGGTCTTGGCGAGTTCGGTCATTGGAGGCGCGGTTAGCGGTCGGGCGGGCGGGCCGCAACCATCGCGCGCGCCTAGAGCGGCTTGCCGGTGATTCGGCTGATCTCGCGCTTGACGTGGTCGTCGACGATGCGCGGCAAATGATCGTCGAGCCATTGCTTGAGGACCGGCCGAAGCATCTCCTTGAGCATGTCCTCGAGCGGGTTGGCGGCGGGCACCGGAGGCGGCGCGGTTGCGGCAACGGTGGTCAGCTCGGCAAGGCGCGACGCGCTCTCGCTCGCGGCATCCTCGTCAAGCAAGGGCGGGCCGAGGTCGAGCGGCTCGGGCGGTGCTTCGGGAGCGGACGGGACAGCCGCCATGCTCTGGTCGAGCTCGAGCACGTCGTCCTCGTCATCGGCCCCCGGCGCCCGATCGGCGGCCGACGGCGGGATGGCGGCGCGAAGCTCCTTCTCCTCGGCGATGACGCGCTTGATCGACGCCAGTATGTCTTCCATCGACGGTTCGCGCGGGGTCTGCATGGCCCCGATATGTCTTATCGCGCGGGCGGAGTCACGCCCGCCGGTTGGGGCAGCTCTTGCGGCTTGACGGTCGAGGTCGACACGGGGCCGAGGCGACGCTCGTCCGACCAGTCGCTCCAGTCGCCGGCGACCCGGCGGTAATTGCCGAGCGGGTCATAGAGCGGGCCGCCCTCGAGCCCGAGGTCGTCGGCCTCGGCCTGGCCCATGGCGTTGAGCAGCTGGAAGCCCGCGACATATTGGTCGCGCCGGGCGGTCACCAGTGCGACTTGCGAATTGAGCAATTCCTGCTCGGCATCGAGCACATCGAGGATGGTGCGGGTGCCGATGCTGTTTTCGGCGCGGGCGCCTTCGAGCGCGAGCTCGTTGGCGCGAACCGCCTCGAGGTTGGAGGTGATCGCGCTGCTCGCGGACTGAAAGGCCGCGAAAGCCGATCGAGTGTTGGCGATCACCGTTCGCTCGGTCGCTACGCGTAGCTCCAGCGTCTGGCCCTCGATCGCCTGCGCCTGGCGAACGCGCGCCGAAGGCAGGCCGCCCTGGTAGAGTGGGATTCGCCCCTGGACGCCGACGCTGGTGGCGGTGCCCGAGCGGTCCAGACCGCCGGTATCGCCCGACAGCGTGCTGGCATAATCGCCCGACAGCACGCCGTTGACGGTCGGCAAGCGGGTGCCGCGGGCGGCGCGCACGTCGAATCCGGCGGCCTCGGCCTGGCGCGTAATAGCGGTGAGATCGGGATTGTTGACGAGCGCGATGCGGACCGCTTCGTCGGCGCTGGCGGGCAGCGGCGGAAGCGGCGGCGGCGGAGCCAGCGGGCCGGGATCCTGGCCAACGACGCGGCGGTAATTCTCCTCGCTCGCCGTCAGCCGCGAACGCGCGGTGGCGAGGCTTGAGCGGGCGAGCGACTGGCGTGCCTCGGACTGGGCGACATCGGTGCGGGTGAGATCGCCGATCTGGAAGCGGTCGCGGGTCGCGTCGAGGTTTGTGGTCAGCACGCGCACCTGGTTCTGGTTCAGCTCGACGATGGCGCGATCGCGGATCACATCCATGTAGGCGGCCACCGCCTCGGTGAAGATGTCGCCCTCGACCGCGCGCAGCGTGGCCCGGCCGGCAAGCACCCGCGTGGTCGCGGCAGTGATGTTGTTCCGCACGGTCCCACCCTGGAAGAGGGGCACAGACAGATCGACCCCGCCGGTGAGGAACGGGCCCTTGCTGGCACCGGTGTCGAAACGGCCGCTGCGGGTGAGGTCGCGGGTGACACCGACGTTGGCTGCGATCGTCGGGCGTCCGCCGGCGCGGGCGATGGCGACTGAGGCGTCGCTGGAGCGCAGGACTTCGCGCTGCGACATAAGCGTCGGGTTGGAACGATAGGTCGCGTTCAATGCCTCGCGCAGCGTATCGGCCGACGCGGTGGTGGCGACGAGCGTTGCGGCAAGGCCGGTGAGGACAAAACGGTGCAAGGCGAGCAACTCCGCGTGAAGGCCTAGAAGGTGAACACCGGCTTCAGCGCGAATCCGGGATGCGATGGAACCTGAGCGTCGGCAAGGGTGGTGAAGCCGATGGCGCCGCGGCTTGCGCGGCCGATCGACAATCGGGCGACCCCGCCCTCGACCAGTGCCGCCCCGACGCGCCCGCCCGGCGCCAGCTGGCCAGCGATCCAATCGGGAAACTGCTCGACCGCGCCCTCGACCAGCACGACGTCGTGGAGGTCGCGTCCAGGAGGAGCATCGCCCGCGGTGCGGGTGACGGTGAGCCCGAGCGCCGCGAGCACGGCGGCGGAATAGTCGCCCCCTGCGCCGACCACCAGCGCGCGCTCGCCCGGCCGCGGGTCGAGCGCGTTGAGCAAGATGCCAAGCTCGGCTGGGGGCATCATCGGCGCGCCGCCGTCCACCAGCAGCGAACGGTCGGCATAGGCCGAAGCGCGCAGCGCGGGCGGAACGTATTGCTCGCGCGGGACAGAGCCCATGGCGGCGAGGACGGCGGTGTTGGTGACCCCCTGCGGACGCAGCTGGTTCAGAACCATCGCCCGGCGCGCCGCCGAAGAATCCTGTTCAGTCACCAGTTCGCCTCCACTCCGCGCTACTACTGTCATATGTCACTAATACAGTGATCGATCAAGCCGTTCTTAGTCGGCGGCACCGCAAGCGCCAAGCGCCGCCGCCGCCGTCCGTCGAAAATCCACCCCGGGAGCGACGGTTGACAGGGGGGCGCGCGCCTTCCATTTGGCGGGCGCTCCAGAGGCCCGATGGCGGAGTGGTTACGCAGAGGACTGCAAATCCTTGCACGCCGGTTCGATTCCGGCTCGGGCCTCCATCCATTCCCCAACGCAGGATCCCATCCCAGCGCTCGATGTTCCGGCGCCTCGACTGACATGCGCGGCCGCGGCGCCGGTTGCGCCGTAGCCGGCAATCCGCTAGTGGGCCCGCCTCCAGCGCAATGTTGGAATATCCGCGGGAGCTTCCGGAATTAGTCCGGGGCGTCTGGACCGCTAAACTTGACACGTCCGCCGCGGCTTCATGCCACGGCGGAAGCGAACAGAGTGAGAGAAAATGGCAAAGAAGATTACCGGCTATATCAAGCTCCAGGTGCCGGCTGGAGTGGCCAACCCCTCGCCGCCGATCGGTCCCGCCCTCGGCCAGCGCGGAGTCAACATCATGGAGTTCTGCAAGGCGTTCAACGCCGCCACGCAGGACCTCGAAAAGTCGATGCCGATCCCGACCGTCATCACGGTCTATGCGGATCGCAGCTTTTCGTTCGTCACCAAGACGCCGCCGGCCAGCTTCCTCTTGAAGAAAGCTGCCAAGCTCAAGTCTGGCTCGAAGGAGCCGGGCAAGGTTTCGGCCGGCACCATCCGCCGAAGCCAGGTCTCGGAGATTGCCGAGATGAAGATGAAGGACCTCAACGCCACCGACATCGAGGCGGCGACCCGGATCATCGAAGGCAGCGCCCGCGCGATGGGCCTCCAAGTGGTGGAGGGCTAAGGACATGGCCAAGCAGACCAAGAAGCAGAAGGCCCAGGCCGGCAAGGTCGAGCCGATGAAGCTCTATGCCGTCGACGAGGCGATCAGCCTGGTGAAGTCGCTCGCCACCGCCAAGTTCGACGAGAGTATCGAAGTCGCAATGAACCTCGGGGTCGATCCCCGTCACGCCGACCAGATGGTCCGCGGCGTCGTCAACCTGCCCAAGGGCACCGGCAAGACCGTCAAGGTCGCGGTGTTCGCCAAGGGCGCCAAGGCGGACGAGGCCAAGGCGGCCGGCGCCGACATGGTCGGTGCCGAAGACCTGATGGAAGCGATGCAGGGCGGCGACACCAACTATGACCGGGTCATCGCGACTCCGGACATGATGGGCGTCGTCGGGCGGCTCGGGAAGGTGCTCGGCCCGAAGGGGCTGATGCCGAACCCGAAGCTCGGAACCGTCACCATGGACGTCACCAAGGCCGTCACCGACGCCAAGGCCGGCCAGATCGAGTTCCGCGTCGAGAAGGCCGGGATCATCCACGCCGGTATCGGCAAGGCGAGCTTCGAGGAAGCCGACCTCAAGGCCAATTTCGACGCTTTCGTCGACGCCATCGTCAAGGCCAAGCCGTCGGGCTCCAAGGGCAAGTACCTCAAGAAGGTCGCCCTGAGCTCGTCGATGGGTCCGGGCGTCAAGGTCGACATTGCGGAAGTCGCCGGCGCCTAAGAAGGCACAACCGAACAAGTTGGGGCCGGGCGGCGACGCCCGGCCCTTTTTTTGTTCGAAGCGAGCCGCTAGCCTCGCCCTCTTTGGGGGAAGCCGATGAGCGGGAAGACGATCCTTAGCCGCGAGCGTTACGAGGAATTGCTGAAGCCGCTGACCCGCGAGCTGAGCGACGCAGCGCGCTGGATCCAGGAAACCGGCCAGCGGGTCGTGGTCGTGTTCGAAGGCCGCGACACCGCCGGCAAGGGCGGCTCGATCGACATGATCAGCCAGAATATCAATCCCCGCCATTGCCGTATCGTCGCCCTCCCATCGCCGACCGTTCGCGAGCAGGGCCAATGGTATTTCCAGCGCTACATGCAGCACCTCCCCTCGAAGGGCGAACTCGTCCTGTTCGACCGCAGCTGGTACAACCGCGCGGGCGTCGAGCGGGTGATGGGCTTTTGCACCCAAAAGCAGGCCGAGGACTTCCTCGAGTCGACGCCGGAGTTCGAGCGGCATCTCGTCGATGACGGCATATTGCTGTTCAAATATTGGCTGTGCGTCGACCAGGAGATGCAGGAAGAGCGCTTCCACAACCGCCTCAAGAATCCGCGGCGGCGCTGGAAGCTGTCCCCGATCGATATCGAGTCGCGCACCAAATACGAAGATTACTCCGTCGCCCGCGAGCGCATGCTGGAAGCGACCCACACCGCCTGGGCGCCGTGGACGCTGGTCGATTTCAACGACCAGCCGGTCGGCCGGCTGACCCTGTTGCGCCACTTCCTCGACGTACTTCCCGACACGCGCCTGCCGGTCGCCGACATCCCCTGGCCGCCGCTCGCCAACCCGCCAGCCAAGGAGCGCTACGGAGTGATCGACCCGATCCCCGCCTTCCGGGTCGGCGATGCCGGAAGCGCGCACTTGGCGACCGGCAGGGAATGACCTAGCATCCCTTGACGCACGTTAGGGGGGATCGAGATGCGCGCGAGCCGGCTAATCGTCCAATTGGCGCTTTATTATGCGGTCATTCTCGGCGGTACGTTCCTGCT
>DASTDT010000136.1:0-5198 GCA_035710225.1 Sphingomicrobium sp. | reverse complement strand
ATCGCCGAGCACAGCATCTGGGAGCAGCGAGTCGCCCAAGCCCGGATCGAGATCGACTGCACGCGCCTGCTTTGCCTGAAGGCGGCGGACCTGATGGACAAGGCCGGAAACAAGGCGGCCAAGGCCGAAATCGCGATGATCAAGGTCAAGGCGCCGCAAATGGCGCTCCAGGTGATCGACGACGCGATCCAGGCGTTCGGCGGGGCCGGCGTCTCGCAGGACACGCCGCTGGCGGCGAGCTGGGCCGGGATCCGGACCCTTCGACTGGCCGACGGGCCGGACGAGGTCCACAACCGGGCCATCGCGCTGATCGAGTTCGCCAAGCATTCCGAGCCACTCGCGTGAGCAGCCTGTTCGACCTTAGCGGCAAGGTCGCCATCGTCACCGGCTCGTCGCGCGGGATCGGCCGGGCGATCGCCGAGGCCTTCGCGGAGCAGGGCGCGAAGGTCGTCATCTCGAGCCGCAAGCAGGACGCCTGCGACGAAGTCGCCAGCGCGATCAACGCCGCCCACGGCGAGGGAAGCGCGATCGCCGTCGCCGCGAGCATATCCGACAAGGCCGCGCTCCAGGCGCTGGTCGACGAAGCGCGCAAGGCATTCGGGCGGATCGACATTCTCGTCTGCAACGCCGCGTCCAACCCCTATTACGGGCCGATGGGCGGGATCAGCGACGACCAGTTCCGCAAGATCCTCGACAACAATGTGCTCAGCAACCACTGGCTGGCGCAAATGGTCGCCCCCGAGATGGTCGAGCGCGGCTCCGGCTCGATCATCATCGTCAGCTCGATCGGCGGGATGACCAGCTCGACCACCATCGGCGCCTACAACGTCTCGAAAGCCGCCGACTTCCAGCTCGCCCGCAACCTTGCCGCCGAATTCGGACCCAACGGCGTGCGCGTGAACTGCATCGCGCCGGGGCTGGTGAAGACCGACTTCGCCCGCGCATTGTGGGAAAATCCCGAAACGCTGAAGGCGGTGACCCGGACCACGCCGCTACGGCGTATCGGCGAGCCGCACGAAATCGCCGGGGCGGCAGTGTACCTCGCTTCGCCCGCCTCGACCTTCATGACCGGGCAGACGATGATCGTCGACGGCGGCGCGATGATCGGGGTCGGACTGTGAGGCTTAAGGGCAAGATCGCGATCGTTACCGGCGCGGCGTCGGGCATCGGTGCCGCCAGCGTCGCTTTGTTTCGGGCGGAGGGCGCCACCGTGGTGGGGGCCGACCTCCATGGCTGCGATTATGAATGCGACGCTGGCGATGAGGAACAGGTCGAGGCGCTCATCGCACACACCGTGCGCGACCATGGCGGGCTCGACATCATGTTCGCCAACGCCGGAATTTCCGGCGGTTTCGACGGTCTGTTCGACCAGGACGCCTCCGACTGGGCCGAAATCCTGCGGGTCAACCTGATCGGCCCGTTCCTGGCCATCAAATATGCCGCTCCGGCAATCAAGCAACGGGGCGGCGGGTCGATCGTCGCCACTGCCTCGGTCGCCGGCCTGCGCGCCGGTGCCGGCGGCCCGGCCTATTCGGCGTCGAAGGCGGGGGTCATCAACCTCGTCAAGATCGCCGCCACCCAGCTTGCTGGCTCGAACATCCGGGTCAATGCCATCTGCCCCGGCCTGATCGAAACCGGAATGACCGAATTCATGTATGAGCGCGCCCGCGCCAAGGGTCAGGAAGACCAGATCGGCCGATTGAACCCGATGAAGCGCGGCGGCGCGGCCGAGGAGATCGCCGCTGCAGCGCTGTTCCTCGCCTCCGACGCCTCAAGCTATGTCAACGGGCAGGCGATCGTCGTAGACGGTGGCCTTTCCGCTTCGCACCCTTTTACCCACCAAAGCTACGGACGGACCTCGACATGACCGACGTTCTCGACAAGCCAGCCACCAGCCCGATCTCGACCAGCCGCCATGGCGACATTCTGATCGTCAAGTCGAACAACCCGCCGGTCAATGCGCTCGGCGCGGCCGTCCGTCAGGGGCTGGTCGCGGCGATCGAAGAAGCGGAAGGCGACGAAACTGTGAAGGCCGTCGTCATCGCCTGCGAAGGTCAGACCTTCTTCGCCGGCGCCGACATCACCGAGTTCGGCAAGCCGCCGGTGATGCCGTGGTTGCCGACGGTGGTCGACACGATCGAGGGCTGCTCCAAGCCAGTGGTCGCGGCGATCCACGGCACCGCGCTCGGCGGCGGGCTCGAAATCGCGCTCGGGTGCCATTACCGGGTGGCGGTGCCGAGCGCGAAGCTGGGCGTGCCGGAGGTCAAGCTCGGCCTGCTCCCTGGCGCGGGCGGGACCCAGCGCCTGCCGCGTGTCGCGGGCGTCGAGAAGGCGCTGGAGATGGCGACCACCGGCAAGATGATTACGGCCCGGGACGGGTTCGAATGCGGCCTCGTCGACCGGATCGTCGAAGGGGATCTTGTCCCGCACGCCGTCGCTTATGCCGATGAGGTCAAGGACGTCCGCCCGCTGCCCAAGTCGTCGGAGCGGGACGAGAAGCTGGCCGAGGCGCGCGACAATCCCGGCCTGTTCGACGAGTTCCGCAAGGCCAATGCGAGGCGGTTCCGCGGCTTCGAGGCGCCGGAAGCGAATATCCAATGCATCGAGGCGGCGGTGTCGAAGCCGTTCGCAGAAGGCGTCATCGTCGAGCGCACCAAGTTCATGGAGCTGATGGGCGGCACGCAAGCCAAGGCCCAGCAATACTTCTTCTTCTCCGAGCGCAAGGCCGCCAAGATCGAGGGCGTCGCCGAGGACGTTCGGCCGCGTTCCATCGCCAAGGTCGGAGTGATTGGCGCCGGGACGATGGGCGGCGGCATTTCCATGAATTTCCTGTCGGCCGGAATCCCGGTGACGATCGTCGAGACCAGCCAGGAAGCGCTCGACCGCGGTACCGGCGTGATGCGCAAGAATTACGAGGCGAGCGCCGCCAAGGGCCGGATCACCGGCGAGCAGGTCAGCCAAGCGATGGGGCTGCTCACGCCCACCCTCGACTTCGCCGCTCTGGCCGACTGCGATCTTATCATCGAGGCGGTGTTCGAGCAGATGGAGATCAAGAAGGACATCTTCACGCGGCTCGACCAAATCGTGAAGCAAGGCGCGATCCTGGCTTCCAACACGTCCTACCTCAACATCGACGAGATCGCCGCGGTTACGTCGCGGCCGCAGGATGTCGTCGGCCTGCACTTCTTCTCGCCGGCCAATGTCATGAAGCTGCTGGAAGTCGTGCGCGGGGCCAAGACCGCCGACGATGTGCTGGTTACCGCCATGGCGCTGGCCAAGAAGATCGGCAAGGTCGCGGTGGTCGCGGGGGTATGCCACGGCTTCATCGGCAACCGCATGCTGATGCCGCGCCAGGTCGAGGCGACCAAGCTTCTGCTGGAAGGCGCCACCCCCGAGCAGATCGACCGGGTCCATGTCGAGTTCGGGATGCCGATGGGCCCGTTCCAGATGGCCGACCTCGCCGGGGTCGACATCGGCTGGCATCGCGACCCGACCCGGATCGAGAACGTCCGCGATGCCTTGTGCGCGATGGACCGCTGGGGTCAGAAGAAGGGCGCCGGCTTCTACGATTATGACGACAAGCGCCGGCCGAGCCCGTCGCCGGTAGTCCAGAAGGTGATCGAGGACTTCGCCAGGAAGCAGGGCGTCGAGCGGCGGGACATCAGCGACGAGGAAATCGTCCAGCGCACGCTCTACACGATGGTCAACGAGGGCGCGAAAATCCTCGAGGAAGGCATGGCCCAGCGCGCCTCCGACATCGATGTCGTGTGGGTCTATGGCTACGGCTGGCCGGTCTATCGCGGCGGCCCGATGTTCTGGGCGGACACTGAGGGCCTTCCGAAGATCGTGGACGGCCTCAAGGCTCAGGAAGCGCGCATGGGGAGCGATTTCAGTTTTTCGAAGCTGCTGCTCGAGAAGGCTGAGAAGGGCGAGAAGTTCACCGGGCGACCAAGGGGGTAAATTGTCCGAACGCGAGTTGCGTCGAGCGGAGCTTCGAATTCTCAACGCGCCCTTCGAGGAGCGCGGGTGGGAGCTCGCCGTCGAGGCGGTGGCGGAGGCGACCGGCAGCCACGCGGCGCAATTGCTCGGGATTGGCGGCCCGATGTGCTTACCCCTGAATGTATTCGTCGGCCCGCCCGCTGCGCATCGCCGATACATCGAGAATGTGGACCTTCATGGCCCGTGCAATTGGCGCGTCGGCTCCACCACCACGCCGATGGCGATCCAGCACGAGGCCGATTACGCCCGCTATCGCGGATCCCACGACACGGCCGATTACGACGACGCGGTGAGCGACATGGACATCCAATATGGCTGTCAGTCGGCGCTGTTGCTCGACTCGCGCAACATGATCGGGCTCGCCCTTCTTCGCGGCCGCCGTGACGGGGCGACGACTTCGGAGGTGCTGTCGGTCTTTGCCTCGCTTCGTCACCACATGGCCCGGGCGGTACGGATGCAGATAGCGCTCGACGGAGAGGCGTCCGAGCTGATGGTTGGCAGGTTCGAAGCGCTCAGCGGGGCGACGCTGCTGCTCGATCGTCACGGCTGCATCGCCGCGCTCACTCCGGCCGCCGAAGCGCTGATCGGGGAAGGCGGGCCGCTGCTGCTGCGCGGAGTCACCGTCGAGCTTCCGAAGCGAGCGGAAAATGCGCATCTCGTCAGCCTGATGGCGCGGCTGCTTCGCGCACAGGCGGTCGGCGAGGTCGCCCCGATGCGCATCGGATGCGACGCTGATCATCCGCGCGGGCAATGGCGGCTGTTCCTGACCCGCTTGCCGGATCGCCGCGATCACGGCCTTGGGTTTGAACCGCACCTGGCGCTCACCCTCAAGCCCGTGGCGTAAACCCGCCGATTCTTGCTTTCAGCCGCCGATTGCAGTTTCTTTGGCGGGTCGAGGAGGATGCGACGATGAGCGATTACATGGTGACCGAGTCGAGCGGCCCCGCAGCGATCCGCTATCGCTCGATTGTCGTCTGGATCCACTGGCTGACTGCGGCCCTGGTGGTGACCCAGCTATGGCTCGGCTTCACCTTTGGCGACTATCCCCGCGGAAGCCCGGAGCGGACCGAATTCTTCACTTGGCACAAGACGGTCGGCGCCTTGATCCTGGTGATGGCATTCGTGCGGCTCGGCGTCCGGCTGCTCAATCCGCCGCCTCCCTATCCGCAGGACTTCCCGCGCTGGGAACGCGCGCTTGC
>DASTDT010000135.1:0-3926 GCA_035710225.1 Sphingomicrobium sp. | reverse complement strand
AGCCAGGCGCGATAGGCGTCGGCGTCGCTGACCGTGGCGCTGAGCCCGACCCGCCGGAGGCCGGGGCGGATCGCCTGCAGACGCGACAGCGACAAGGCGAGAAGGTCGCCGCGCTTGTCCTTGGCGAAGGCGTGGATCTCGTCGACGACGACGGTGGCGAGGCTGTCGAACAGCATGGCGCTGTCGGGATAGGACAGCAAAAGGCTGAGGCTTTCAGGCGTGGTCAGCAGGATTTGCGGCGGGCGGACGCGCTGGCGCGCCTTGCGGTCCGACGGCGTGTCGCCGCTGCGGGTTTCGACACGAATGTCGAGGCCCATCTCCTCGACCGGACCCAGCAGGTTGCGCTGAACGTCGACCGCAAGGGCCTTCAACGGCGAGACATAGAGGGTGTGGAGCCGGTCAACCGGCCGCTCGATCAGGTCGACGAGCGTCGGCAGGAACCCGGCGAGGGTCTTGCCCGCGCCGGTCGCGGCGACCAGCAGCGCGTGGTCGCCGGCGCCGGCCACGTCGAGCATGGCGAGCTGGTGGCGCCGCGGCCGCCACCCGCGGCCGGCGAACCATTGCTCGAGCGGGCTTGGAAGGCTCGTCAGTTGCCGTCGGTGCCCTGGTCGCGGCGCCGCTCTTCTTCCTGGTAGAGCTCATGGGTGGCGCGTTCGGTCCTGGGCGGACTCGACGAGCGGCCCTTGCTGCGCACCCGGGCGACGCCCCAGACGATCACCCCGAGAAGGACGAGGACCGCGACGATATCGACCAGCCCCCACTGAAATCCGCCGAAGTCCATTTTGAATCTCCACTGCCGTGCCACGGAACCGCCGCGGCCATCCTGCCGTATAATGCCGCGATGCCCCGTCTAGGTTCCTGGATCGAGTCTTTTCCCGAGGGCATTTATGTCAGGCCCGCCGACGCGTGGGTCGATCCCTCGCAGCCGAAGGCCAAGGCGCTGGTCACCCACGGCCATGCCGACCACGCCCGCGGCGGCCATGGCGAAGTGTGGGCGACGCCCGAGACTCTGGCGATCATGGGCGTGCGCTACGGGCCGCAGCAGGAACGGCCGGTTGCCTATGGCGAAACCGTGCGGGTGGGCGAGGTGGACGTGGGCTTCGTGCCCGCCGGCCACGTGCTGGGCTCGGCGCAGATCATCCTCGAATATGGCGGGGAGCGGGTGGTTGTCACCGGCGACTACAAGCGCCGGCCCGACCCTACCTGCGACCCGTTCGTGGTGACGCCGTGCGACGTGCTGATCACCGAGGCGACGTTCGGCCTTCCCGTGTTCACTCACCCCGACACCGGAAGCGAGATCGACCGCCTGCTTCATCGCCTTCATGCCGAGCCGGAGCGCTGCGTGCTGGTCGGCGCCTATGCGCTGGGCAAGGCGCAAAGGGTCATCGCCGAGCTGCGCGGCCGCGGGCACGACGAGCCGATCTATTATCATGGCGCGGTCGAGCGGTTGTGCCGGCTCTACGAGGAGCTGGGAGTTCCGCTGGGCGAGTTGCGGCCGGCGACCGGGGCATCGAAGGACGAGCTTAAGGGCAGGATCATCATCGCCCCTCCGAGCGCGCTAAACGACCGCTGGTCGCGGCGGCTGCCCGACCCGGTGACGGCGATGGCGTCGGGCTGGATGCGGATCCGCCAGCGCGCCCGGCAGCGCAATGTCGAGCTTCCGCTGGTGATTTCGGATCATGGCGACTGGGAAGAACTGACACGGACGATCCGCGAGGTCGGCCCACGCGAGGTGTGGATCACCCATGGCCGCGAGGAGGCGCTGATGCACTGGTGCGCGCTCCACCAGATCAAGGCGCGCGAGCTCAACCTGCTCGGCTATGAGGACGAGGACGACTTCGACTAGGGACGAGCTAGTAGAGGTAGCGGTCGTCCCACGGATCGAAATCGACGTCGAAATTGAGTGCCTTGTGGATCCCGGCCAGCGCAGCGCCGATCAACAGCGCCCCGCCGACCCACCACCAGGCCCTATGGGCTGTGTCCCGATTCATCCACCGTCTCCCGCATTACGGCAGGGCGATACTAACCGCAAAAGACCTTTCAATGAAGGCGGCGTTGCGAATCGGTGACGGTTGGCGGCGAGTGCGTGGCTTTCGAGCGACAGTGGCTCAGGCGGTGGCGGCGATCTTTTCGACTTCCTCGGCGCGCTCGGGGACGCCCAGCCCGGCGATCATTTCGCGAAGCTCCTGGCGCGCGGCGACATGGGCGATCGAGGCTTCGCCGATCTCGGCCAGGTCGAGCAGGGTCAGGCCCTTGGGGAACAATTCGCGATAGATGACTCGCTCGCCAAGACCGGGAATGACGCGGAAGCCGACCCGGCGGGCGAGCTCGTCCAGCGCCGCTCCGACGCGGCGAAGGTTGTGGCTGTCGATGTGCTGGAGGCGGTTGCGCAAGACGACCCAGTCGACGCTCTTGCCCGCCAGCTTGGCGCGCTGGGTGCGGCTGTTCCAGATCAGCTCGGCATAGAAGCTGGGCTTGGTGACCTTGTAGCTGTCGGGATCGACCTGGCCGATGAGGTCGAGGTCGACGAAGCTGTCGTTCATCGGCGTGACCAGCGTATCGGCTTTCAGGATCGCGGCGCGGGCGACGGCGTCGTCGCGGCCGGGGGTGTCGATGACGATGACGTCGGCGGTCGCGCCGAGGCGGTCGATCGCCTCATCGAGGCTCTGCTCGGTCAGATCCTCGAGCACCGCGAACGCCGGCTGGACGAGCGGCTTGCCGATCCGCTCGACGGTCTTGGCGCGGTTCTCGAAATAGCGCGTCATCGTCCGCTGGCGGCTGTCGAGGTCGATCGCGGCGACGCTTTTGCCCATCGCCGCGAGCGCGACTGCGGTGTGAACCGCAGTGGTGGACTTGCCGGTGCCGCCCTTTTCGTTGGCGAAAACGATGAAATGCGGCTGGCTCATGCCCTGCGCGCCCCTTATGAACCCCGGCGCGCCGGATACGGCCCGCCCCCGGCCATATGCTCTATCGGAGCGTGGAATCGCATGCAAATCGTTCGTGAAATCATCACCTTGCCGGACTCGCTGGCGGAGCTTCGGAAGCGCGGCAGGGTGGCGCTGGTGCCGACCATGGGCGCGCTTCACGAGGGTCACCTGGCGCTGATCGCGGAGGCCCGGCGGCGCGCGCAAAGCGTCGTCGCCACGATCTTCGTCAATCCGCTGCAGTTCAACGATGCGGCCGACCTGGAACGCTACCCGAGGCAGTCGGAAAGCGATCTCGCCAAGCTGAAGTCGGTTGGCTGCGACCTGGTGTGGCTACCCGGCGCGGCGGACCTCTACCCCGCCGGCTTCGCCACATCGGTGCACGTCGCCGGGGTCAGCGAGCGGTGGGAAGGCGAGCATCGCCCCGGACATTTCGACGGGGTGGCGACGGTTGTCGCCAAGCTGTTCGTCGCGACCATGCCCGACGTCGCCGTGTTCGGCGAAAAGGATTTCCAGCAGTTGGCGGTGATCCGGCGGATGACCGCGGACCTTGGCCTGCCGATCGAGATCATCGGCCACGCGACGGTTCGGGAGCCGGATGGGCTCGCCATGTCGTCGCGCAATGCGCTGCTTTCAGCCGAGCAGCGCAAGCAGGCGCCGGTGCTGTTCGTGGCGCTGGGCGAGGCGGCCGCACGAATCGCAGCCGGAGGAAATGTCGAAGCGGCGCTGGAGAGAGCCCGCGACGCACTCGCGGCCAGCTTCGAAGCCGTCGATTATTGCGCCTACGTGGATGGAATGACCCTCGCGCCGCTGGGCGCTTTTGCGCCCGGGGGGCGGCTGATCGCCGCGGCCCATCTCGGGGACGTGCGGCTGATCGACAACGTCCGTGTCGACTGAGCAACAGTGCGCCGCGCGGCGTTAACCATTTGGGAACCATGACCCGTGAAAGATCGCCCCAACGAACAACGGGGGACGAAGCATGGCGATCAGTCAGAAGAGCGC
>DASTDT010000134.1:0-6024 GCA_035710225.1 Sphingomicrobium sp. | reverse complement strand
ATCGGCACCGAGCACGAGAAATTCGTCTATCGTATCGACGACAAGCGCGCACCCTCGTGGGAAGAACCCGGCGGCATTCGTGACCTGTTGCTCGGGATGCGCGAGTTCGGCTGGCAGCCGGTCGAGGAGGAAGGCAAGGTCATCGCCATGACCGGCGTCGACGGCACCATCAGCCTCGAACCGGCCGGCCAGCTCGAGCTGTCGGGCGCGCCCCTCGAAAATCTTCACGAAAGCTGCGCCGAAAGCGGGCGCCACCTGCAGCAGGTCAAGGCCGTCGGCGACCGCCTCGGGCTTGGCTTCCTCGGCCTCGGCATGTGGCCCGACAAGTCGCGTTCTGACCTGCCGATGATGCCCAAGGGTCGCTACGCGATCATGGCCCGGCACATGCCGCGGGTCGGCACCCTCGGGCTCGACATGATGCTTCGCACCTGCACCATCCAGACCAACCTCGATTATTCGAGCGAGGCCGACATGGTGAAGAAATTCCGGGTCGGCCTCGCGCTTCAGCCGGTCGCCACCGCCCTGTTCGCCAATTCGCCGTTCACCGAGGGCAAGCCGAACGGGTTCAAGAGCTTCCGGAGCCACATTTGGGAAGACACTGACCCGGCGCGCACCGGCATGCTGCCGTTCGTGTTCGACGACGGCTTCGGTTACGAGCGCTGGTGCGACTATGCGCTCGACGTGCCGATGTACTTCGTCTTCCGCGACGGCAAATACATCGACGCCGCCGGCATGAGTTTCCGCGATTTCCTTGACGGCAAGCTGCCCGCGCTGCCGGGCGAGAAGCCGACGCTGGCTGACTGGACCGATCACCTGTCGACCGCCTTCCCCGAAGTGCGGCTCAAGAGCTTCCTCGAAATGCGCGGCGCCGACGGCGGGCGCTGGGGCCGCATTTGCGCGCTTCCCGCCTTGTGGGTCGGATTGCTGTACGACGAACTTGCGCTCGATTCCGCCTGGCAGCTGGCCAAGGACTGGTCGATGGAGGAGCGCGAGGCGATGCGCCATAGCGTACCGCGCGACGCGCTCGACGCGCCGGCGCCCGGCGGCCGCACCGTAGGCGAACTTGCCGCGGACGTGCTTGCGATCTCCTCGGCTGGCCTGACTCGCCGCGCCCGGGTCAACAGCAGCGGCGACAACGAAGGCGGCTTCCTTGACCCGCTCCGTGACGTCGTCGCCACTGGAAAGACATTCGCCGACCGGCTGCTTGAACGCTACCACGGTGTTTGGAACGGCGACGTTTCCAAGGTCTATGACGAATTCAGCTTCTAGGAACCGCATGATGGACGAGCGCCGCACCCTCTACCCGCCGATCGAACCGTTCGCGAGCGGGATGCTCGATGTCGGCGACGGCCATACCGTCTACTGGGAAAGGTGCGGGACCGAGGGCGCCAAGCCGGCGGTATTCCTCCACGGCGGCCCAGGCTCGGGTTGCAGCCCCAAGCAGCGCCAGCAGTTCGACCCGGCGCGCTATGACGTGCTGCTCTTCGACCAGCGTGGCTGTGGCCGCTCGACGCCCTACGCCAGCCTCGAAAACAACACGACCTGGGACCTCGTCGCCGATATCGAGCGGCTGCGCGAGATGTGCGGCCACGACAAGTGGCTGGTGTTCGGGGGAAGCTGGGGTTCGACGCTCTCCCTCGCTTACGCCCAGACCCATCCCGAGCGGGTGTCCGAGCTGATCCTGCGCGGCATCTTCCTCGCCCGCCAACAGGAATTCGACTGGCTCTATAAGTACGGCGCGAGCGAACTCTATCCCGAGGAGTGGGAGCGGTTCGTCGGCCATGTTCCCGAGGCCGAGCGCGGCGACCTGCTCGAGGCCTATCGCAAGCGCCTCACCGGCGACGATCCCGCCGTCCAGCTCGCGGCGGCCAAGGCCTGGAGCCGGTGGGAAGGCATGACCGTCACCCTCCTCCCCGACCCGCAGATGCTCGCCGAATTCACCGAAGACAGCCACGCCGTCCCGATCGGGCGGATCGAGAACCATTATTTCACCAACCGCTGCTGGCTCGAGGAAGGCCAGCTGCTCGCCAATGCGGACCGGCTGCGCGGGATTCCCGGGACCATCGTCCAGGGCCGCCACGACTGCTGCACGCCGCCGAGCGCGGCGTGGGCGCTCAAGCAGGCGTGGCCAGAGGTCGAACTGGTGATCGTCCCGGACGGCGGCCACCTGTTCACCGAACCGGGCATCACCGACGGCCTCGTTCGAGCCAGCGACCGCTACGCCCGGAGCTGAACGGGAGTCCCGCGACCGAATCGGAGAAGTCGCTGGATTTGTTCGGAAAACTCTCTAACGAGAGCGTAATGAACTTGAGCTGGGGAATCCTTCACGCGGGTCTTCAATCCGTTCTCGACACCGCGCTCGACGCGGTCGTCGTGATGGACTCCGGTGGTCGTATAATCGGTTGGAACGACCGTTCGACCGACAGCTTCGGATGGAGCTGGGACGAGGCCAAGGGCCAGCAACTGAGCGAGCTCATCATCCCGCCGACGTTGCGCGAAGGTCATGAATGCGGCCTCTCCCATTATCTTGCGACTGGCGAAGGCCCGGTGCTCGACAAGAGGATCGAAGTGACCGCGCTCCACCGCAGCGGCCGTGAATTCCCGGTCGAGCTTTCGGTCACCGCAAGCGATCAGTTTGGCGACCAGCTGTTCATCGGCTTCCTGCGCGACATCAGCGAGCGCCGGGCGGCGGCCGAGCGCCAGCAGCGGATCCTGCAGGAGTCCGAGCATCGGGTCCGCAACATGCTGACCGTCGTCGCTGCGATTGCCCAGCAGACCGCCCGAGCCTCAAGCGATATCGACAGTTTTTCCGAAGCATTCTCGGGCCGGCTGCAATCCCTTGCCCGGGCACATCAGCTGCTGATCGGCCACGTATGGAACGACGTGGCCTTGTCGGCGCTGGCCGAGCAGGTCCTCGGCGCCGACGTCGCCGAGGGGCGTGCCCGCTTCGGCGGTCCCGAAATTCTGCTTGGACCACGCCAGCTGATGGGCCTTTCGATGATCCTCCACGAGCTTTACACGAATGCCGTGAAATATGGCTCGTTGTGCGCCGAAGGCGGCCGTGTGGAGCTGGATTGGACGGTCGCAGAGGACGAGGTCTGCGTCGTCTGGACCGAACATGGCGGAACCTGCGCCGCCGAGATTCCAAGCAGCGGTTTCGGGCAGCGCATGATTGCGCTCACCGTGCAGTCGGACCTCAAGGGCACGATCGAGCGCGATTGGCGGCCCGAAGGACTGTGCGCCGAGATCCGCTTCCCGGCGGACGCCGCCTAAAACTCAGGCAGAACCTGTTCTGCCTCGCCCCACCCGGCGAGCGCCTTGGAGCTTGAACGCTCGAGCAGCTCGCCGGCGTCGCGGATGGTGAAGGCATTGGCTCCGGCAAAGCCGTCCAGTTCGTCCCACGTGACCGGAGCGGCGACCGGCGCACCTTCGCGGGCTCGTGCCGAAAAAGGCATGACCGCCGTCGCTCCGCGCTGGTTGCGCAGCCAGTCGAGGAATATTCGTCCCTTGCGCTGCGCCTTTCGAATATTCGCGGTGAATATCTCTGGCTCGGCCTCGGCGATGGCCCGGCTGAAGCGCTCGGCGAAGCTCTTGACCGCCGGCCACTCGGCCTTTGGCTTCAACGGCGCCACGACATGGATGCCCTTACCGCCGGACAGCAGCGGAAAGGTCACCAGCCCGAGGTCGGCAAGCAGGTCGCGAAGGCGCTCAGCGGCCGATTTGACCGCAGCGAAGTCGAGCCCGACGTCGGGATCGAGATCGAACACCAGACGGTCCGGCTTCTCGAGCGGCTTGATCCGGCTGCCCCAGCCGTGGAATTCGATCGTGCCCATCTGAACGCAGCTGAGGATGCCCTTGGCGTCGCGCACGTAGAGGTAGTCGGCGATATCTCCGTCTCCCTCCTCGATCGGCACGTGGAGGACGCTCTCCCCCATTCCGCCGCTGTCATGTTTCTGAAAGAAGCACTGCTTGCCGCGCCCCTGCGGGCAGCGGATGAGGGTCATCGGGCGGTCCTTGAGCGTCGCCAACAGAAGCGGCGCCACCGCCGCATAATAGTCCGCCAGCTGGCCCTTGGTCAGCTCGTCGCCCGGGAAGATGACGCGGTCCGGGTTGCTGATCTTCACGCCGATGTCGGCGGCGGTGGCAAGCGCGCTCTTGCCCTTCGCCTTGCGCTTTTCCTCGATCTTCTTGGGCACCTCGCGCACCACCTGCGAGGCGGGTTTATCGTCGCGGAGCGCGATGAAGCTGGGGTGGCGAAGCACGCCGTCGTTGGTGAACTCGGTGAAGGCCACCTCGCCGACCAGAGTGGGCTCGATCCAATGTGAGCCACGAAGCACCGAGCGCGGAACGTCGAGCGCCGGCTTGTCGATCGCGAGCGGCGCCATTCGCTCGGACAGGTCCGCGATCATCGCCGTGTCGAACCCGGTCCCGACCTTGCCGACATAGGTCAACTTGCCCTTCTCCCGCACCGCCAGGTGAAGGGAACGAAATCCGCGCCTCTTGTCGCTCGCCTGCCAGCCGACGATGACGAATTCCTGGCGCTGGATGCATTTGACCTTGAGCCAGGCCCTGCTCCGCTCGGACCGGTATGGCGCGCTCGCCTTTTTGGCGATGATCCCCTCGCCGCCTTCGGCGCAGATCGCATCGAACAAGGCCTCGCCCTTTCCCAGCACATGGTCGCCGTAGACGATCGGCGGCGGCACGGTCTTGAGCAGCGCCGCGAGCCGCTGCTTGCGCTCGAGGTTGCCCAGCGCGGTGATGTCCTCGCCGCGGTCAACCAGAAGATCGAACGCGTAGAACGCGAGCGGCGCATCGCCGCCCTTGAGCGTCGATTGCAGAAGCTGGAAGCTGGGCTTGCCGTCGGGGCCTAGCGCGACCGCCTCGCCATCGATCAGGCAGCCGCCGGGAAGCGCCGCCCCGGCCTTGACGATTCCGCGAAACTTGTCGGTCCAATCCTTGCCGTTGCGGGTCCACGCGGTCGCCGTCCCGCCGCCGGTCGCAAGCAGAAGCCGGTATCCGTCATATTTATACTCGACCAGCCAATCCGATCCGGCGGGTACCGAATCCACCAGGGTCGCCAGCTGGGGCGGTCGGAAGGCCGGCGGCGGAGTTTCCGCCTTGCGCTTCTGTCGCCCGCCCTTTGCCCCGCGGCGGTTGGAGCGCCAGGCGTCGCCGCCGGCCGCGATCTCCGCCATCGAGCGGTCGGTTGTGACGCTGGTCACGCATTGCTCGACCAGCGCGTCGCCGTTGTCGGCATCGGCGAATTCGTCGGTGACCTTCTTGAGCATCCACGGCTCGGCCTTTTCGCCCGGCTTGGGCTTCAAGCGGAACATCACCCACTCGCCCTTCATCCGCTCGCCTTCGAGCGCGAAATGGAGGTGTCCTTCGCCTATGGTCTTGCGCGGGTCCTTGCCGGGCTCCGGGATCCATCGGCCCCGGTCCCACAGCATCACCGTCCCCCCGCCATATTCGCCCTTGGGAATCGTGCCTTCGAAATCGGCGTAATCGAGCGGATGGTCCTCGGTCCGCATCGCAAGGCGGTTCTGGCCGGGGTCGAGACTGGGCCCCTTGGGCACCGCCCAGCTCTTGAGGACGCCGTCCATCTCCAGCCGGAAGTCCCAGTGAAGCCGGCTCGCGTCATGCTTCTGGACGACGAAGCTGTCGCCAGTGCCCTTGCTTTTGAGCTTCCGGCCTTTTGGCTCACCCGTCTTCTTGAAGTCGCGCTTTGCGTTGTAGGTGTCGATGTCGAGGCCGGGTTTGCGCGCCACGGTTAGGCCCGCTTGCGAGCAGGCGCCGCCTTCTTGGCCGGCGCTTTCTTGGCCGGGGCGGCCTTCTTGGCTGCCGGCTTCTTCGCCGCAGCGCCGCGCTCGCCGGTTTCGAGGCTTTTCTTCAGCGCCGCCATGAGGTCGATGACATTGGAGCCCTTGGCCGGCTCGTCGCTCGAACGGTCCTGAATAACCCTCTTGCCCTTCTTCTTGATCTTCTCGTCGATGAGTGAGCGAAGCGCGTCGATATAACGGTTCT
>DASTDT010000133.1:0-17798 GCA_035710225.1 Sphingomicrobium sp. | reverse complement strand
CCAGGTCGAGCCCCTTCAGGCCCGTGAACAGGCCCGCCGGCATGCGGTACATCAGCAGGTGATAGACGAAGTCGGCGACCGGATCGCCGAGCGTCGACAGCTCCCAGTCGAGCACCGCGCGGACCTTCGGCTCGGTCGAATCGAAGATCATGTTGTCGCAGCGAAAGTCGCCGTGGACGATCCGGCTCTCGCCGCGGTCGGCGGGCAGGTTGCCGCGAAGCCAGGCCAGCACCTGGTCCATCGCCGCGCTTCGGCCCGCGTCCGCGTCGCCCTCATATTGCCGGCCCCAGCGCTCGACCTGGCGCTCGACGAAGCCCGAGGCGCGGCCGTAGTCGCCGAGGCCGATTGCCACGGGATCGATCGAATGGAGCCGCGCGATGGTCGCGTTCATGGCGTCGAAGTGGGCCGTGCGCGAGTCTCGCGACAGGCCGGGGAAGGTGGCGTCCCACACGATCCGCCCGTCGACCATCTCCATCACGAAGAACGGCGTGCCGATGACGTCGGGGTCGTCGCAAGTAGCGAGGATCGCCGGCACCGGAAAGCCGGTCGGGCCGAGCGCGGCCATCACCCGCGCCTCCCTGTCGACGGCGTGGGCTCCGGGCAGAAGCTTGCCCGGCGGCTTGCGGCGAAGGACGTAGGAGCGGGCGGGCGTGTCGATGCGGTAGGTCGGGTTGGACTGGCCGCCCTTGAACTGGCGGACGGTCAACGGCCCGACCAGTCCGGCGACGTTGGCGCCCAGCCAGCGCTCGAGCGCTGCGGGATCGAGGCGCAGCCGCTCGGGCACTTCGCGCGTGCCGCTATTGGCCTCGGTCCGGTCCATCGCTCCATCCTTCCCGCAAACTTGGCCTGAAACAAGTTCAGGGGGCCGACGGTTTAGCCTTCATGGCCCGGATCACCCATTTGTCCGATCTTCACTTCGGGGCGCACGACGCCCGGCTGGTCGAGGCCGTCGAGGCGCGGGTCGAAGAGGCCAAGCCCGACCTCATCGTCATCAGCGGCGATTTCACCCAGCGCGCGCGGACGGAGCAGTTCGAGGAGGCGTGCCGGTTCCTGACCCGGCTCCGCGACCGCGGGCATGAGGTGCTCGGAGTGCCCGGCAACCACGACGTTCCGCTCTACGACGTGCTCCGCCGCTTCCTCTCGCCGCTGACCCGCTACAAGAGGTTCATCGACGACAGCCTGTGCCCGTTCCACGAGTTTGCCGGAGCCGCGGTGCTGGGCATCAACACCGCGCGCTCGCTGACCTTCAAGGACGGCCGGATCAACACCGAACAGATGGAGTTCATTCGCGCCACTTTTGCCCGCGTCGGCGACGTTCCGCGGATCCTCGTCACCCACCATCCGCTGTTCGCGCTTCCCGTCGACGAGGAAGGCGCCCTGGGCAAGCCGATCGGCCGGCAGGAGCTGGCGCTCGACGCGATCGCCGAGGCCGGGGTCGATATCCTGCTCGCCGGGCATAATCACCGCGCCTCGACCCACAGCGCGCGCGACCTTGCCACCCGCGCCGGCCCCGCGCTGGTGATCCAGGCCGGCACCGCCACCTCGACCCGCCTTCGCGACGAGGAGCAGAGCTTCAACCAGATCGACCTCGACGGCGACGACGTGGTGCTCACGGTCCAGAAGTGGGGCGGTAACGGCTTCGTCGCCGGCGACTCCCAGGGCTATCGGCGCGAGGGCGATCATTGGCGGCCGATTTCGGAGGCCAAGTCGGACGTCGACACTAGGGTCGAGCCGGCCTGAACGCTTGCCGGTACCGCATGCCCGCGCCTAAGGCGCTGCCACGATGGAAATCGCCGCCAATCCCGCCGAGCCGCAAGGTGCCCAGTTCGACCTCGGCGATTTCGTCCGCCGGGTGCTGGCCGAGGACATGGGCTCGGGCGGCGACGTCACCAGCCGGGCGACCGTTGCCGCGGAGGCGCGCTTCGCGGCCGAGATGAACTGCCGCGAGCCGATCGTCGTCGCCGGGCTCGACATCGCCATCGCCTTCTTCCGCGCGCTCGACCGCGACGTGCGGATCGTCAAGCGCGTCGCCGACGGCGATCGCGTCGAAGCCGGAAGCGTGCTGATGACCCTCGACGGCAATGCCAGGGCCATGCTCGGCGCCGAGCGAAGCGCGCTCAACACGCTTCAGCATTTGTCGGGAATCGCCACGCTGGCCAGGCGCTATGCCGATGCCATCGCCGGCACCGGCGCGACCCTGCTCGACACCCGCAAGACCATCCCCGGCCTTCGCCTGCTCGACAAATATGCGTCGCGCATGGGCGGCGCCGAAAACCACCGCATGCGGCTCGACGACGGCGTTCTGATCAAGGACAATCACGTCGGCGTGGCGGGATCCGTCGAAGCGGCGGTGAGGGCCGCGGTGGCGGCGGACACCGGCCTCCAGATCCAGGTCGAGGTCGATCGGCTGGACCAGATCGAGCCGGCGCTGGCGGCGGGCGCCGAGCGCCTCCTGCTCGACAACATGCCGCCGGCGATGCTTCGCGAGGCCGTGGCGCTGGTCGCCGGGCGGGTTCCGCTCGAAGCCTCGGGCGGGGTCAATCTCGACACCATCCGCGCAATCGCCGAAACCGGGGTCGACTATATCTCGGTCGGGCGCATCACCCAGTCGGCCCCGGCGGTCGACATCGCCCTCGACTATCGGCTAGCCGGCGCCGGGTGATTTTTTGAAGCCAAATTGCGGCCTCGCTCGTATAGGGGGCCCAAACCAGGAGATGAGCGCGTGTTCAAGGGCCTCAAGCCCATCCAGTATGCCGGGCGCGAAGTGTGGCCCCTGATCGAGGGCGGCAAGGGCGTCAGCGCGACCAACCACATGAGTTCGGGCGCCTGGGCCGCGGCCGGCGGGATCGGCACGGTCAGCGCGGTCAACGCCGACAGCTACGACCCGGAGGGGCGGATCATCCCCCAGGTCTATCGCGACATGACCCGCCGCGGCCGCCACGAGGAGCTGGTCAACTACGCGATCGACGGCGCCGTCGCGCAGGTCAAGCGCGCCTACGAGATCGCCTCGGGCAGGGGCGCCATCAACATCAACGTGCTGTGGGAGATGGGCGGCGCCCAGCGCGTCCTCGAAGGCGTGCTGGAACGCACCAAGGGCCTCGTTTCCGGGGTCACCTGCGGCGCCGGAATGCCCTACAAGCTGAGCGAGATCGCAGCCCACCACGGGGTCACCTATCTGCCGATCATCTCGTCCGGCCGCGCCTTCCGGGCCTTGTGGAAGCGCGCCTATCACAAGGCCGCCGAATGGCTCAGCGGCGTGGTCTACGAGGACCCGTGGCTGGCCGGCGGGCACAACGGCCTATCGAACGCCGAGGACCCGCGCGCTCCGCAGCCGCCCTATCCGCGGGTGAAGGAGCTTCGCGAGGTGATGCGCGAGGGCGGCATCTCCGACGACGTCCCGATCATCATGGCCGGCGGCGTGTGGCGGCTCGACGAGTGGAACGACTGGATCGACAATCCCGAGCTCGGCCAGATCGCATTCCAGTTCGGGACCAGGCCGCTGCTCACCCAGGAAAGCCCGATCCCGCCCGACTGGAAGGCGCGGCTGATGACTCTGGAGGAGGGCGACATCCTGCTCCACAAGTTCTCGCCGACCGGCTTCTATTCCTCGGCGGTGCGCAATCCGTTCCTGCGCAGCCTCGAGGCGCGCAGCCAGCGCCAGATCGCCTTCACCAAGGAGGTGATCGGCGACCACCAGTTCGTGCTCGATGTCGGCGTCGGCACGCGCAAGAACTTCTACGTCACGCGCGGCGACCTCCAGCATGCCCGCGAATGGCATGCCGCCGGCTTCACCGAGGCCTTGAAGACTCCCGACGATACGCTGGTGTTCGTCACGCCCCAGGAAATGGCGATGATCCGCAAGGACCAGGCCGACTGCATGGGCTGCCTCAGCCAATGCGCCTTCTCGTCGTGGGCGGATAATGAGAAGAATTCGACCGGGCGGCTCGCCGATCCGCGCAGCTTCTGCATCCAGAAGACCTTGCAGGACATCGCCCACGGCGGTCCGGTCGAGGAGAATCTGATGTTCGCCGGGCACGCCGCCTTCCGCTTCCGTCAGGACCCGTTCTATTCGAACGGCTTCGTCCCGACCGTGAAGCAGCTCGTCGACCGCATCCTGACGGGGGCTTGAGGTTGCGGCTGGCGCTGGCTGCGGCAATTGTCCTGGGCTTCGCCGCTCCGGCCGCGGCGCAGGATCGCGCGCCGCCCTATTGGGCATCGATCGCCAGCGGCGAGGCGATGACCCGCGCCGGACCGGGCCGGACCTATCCCGGCTTGTGGCTGTACAAGCGCCGCGACCTTCCGGTGCGCGTGCTCAAGCTCTACGAGAACTGGCGGCTGATCGAGGACCCCGACGGCGCCAAGGGCTGGATGCTGGTCAGCCTGATGAGCGCCCAGCGCACCGCCATCGTCAAGCCCGGCGAGCCGCGCCCGATCCACGAGAAGCGCGCCTCGGCCAGCCGCGTCGCCTTCCTCGCCGAGCCCGGGGTCGTCGGCAAGCTCAGGCGATGCGACGGCGACTGGTGCCGGATCGAGGTCGGCAAGAAGGCGGGGTGGATCCGCCAGGCCGAGCTGTTCGGCGTGGCGACCGGCGAGGCGGTCGGCGACTGACCCCGCGGCCGTCCTTCGGGCGGAACTGGACCATAACCGAACAAGGTGTTGCGGCTTTTCATCAACACCGGCCCGAAAAGCGCCGGTCACTCATTTTTAACTGGACTTAACGAGGCGTTTCGGGATTGTGACGGCGACATTGCCGCACGTGCGCTCGGACACGGGGCGGCGGGGGTCATTCATTTTTGTCGTCCGGTCGGACGACGCGTTACTAAGGGGAAGTCTCGATGAATAAGGTACTCCGCACCGCTCTTACGGGAAGCGCGCTCGCCACTGGCATGATGCTCGCCGCTTCGCCCGCCCAGGCCGCCTGCACGCTTGCTGGCGGCGTGTTGACCTGCACCAACACGACGACGGTCGACACCCAGTATCCGACCAACGTCGCCACCGGCACCGACCGGAGCTATTCCGACGTCGGCGTGGAATCGACAATCGTCGGATCGGGCGTGGTCGTGGACGGCTTTGGCCTTGCGATCGCCGACTCCACCGGCAACACCTTCCTCGTCACGAACAACGGCACCATCCAGGTCAATGCCGGCAATACGCCGCTCGCGCAATTCGGCGGTCAGGGTGCTCTCAATCTGGCGACCAACGCCGACGCGATCACCTATTCGGGCTCGGGCGATATCCTCAACCTCGGAACTGGCGAGGGCTTCTTCGCGCACCTGTTCTTCGGCGGCTCGCTCGCCGCGACCTTTGGCGGAAGCGTCCAGGCCAATGCCGGCGACGCGATCGAAGTTGTCGCGGATGACCCGACGACTGGCGCGATCACCATCACCACCACCGCCGGTGAAACGATCCGGGCCTCCGGTGGCTCGGGCATCGATGTGACCACGGCCGGCAGCGGCGCGGTCACCATCACCAACGCCGCGAACATCAGCAGCGCAGGTGCGCTCGGTACGCTGGAGGACGGCATCGTCGTCGTCGACAGCGGCACCGGCGCGGTCACCGTCACCAACAGCGGCTCGATCGGCTCGCCGACGGACCGCGCGACCGACGACGGCATCAACGCGGCGATTACCAACGCCGCCTCGACCGCCAATGTCACCATCACCAACGGCGCCGGCGCGGTCTATGCGACCGACTACGGCATCGAGGGCAGCACGGCCGGGACCGGCAACGTGTCGGTCACCACTGGCGCGGGCACGGTCAACACGCTGGGCATCCGCGGCGTTTCGGCGGATCCGACGTCCGGTAACGCTACCGTCGTTATCGGCACCGGCGGCGTCACAGCGACCGGCGCAGCCGCAGCCGCGGTGTTCACCGACACGACGGTGGGTGCGACGAGCATCACCGTCAACGGCGCTGTTTCCGCTCCGACTGCCGGCAGCGCCGGCATCGCCGCCTACAGCACGACCGGCACTCAGACGATGACCGTCAACGCTGCCGTTTCCGGCGCGCTTGCGGGCATCTACTCGGTGGGCAACGGCACCCGGACGATCAACATCGGCACCGCTGGCGTTGTGACGGGCACCGGTTCGGCGATCCAGTTGTTCGGCGCTGGCACCACCACCATCAACAACGGTGGGCGGATCGGCGCTGCGTCGACCGACCTCGCGTTGCTCAACAGCGGCACGGCCGCCGTCACGCTCAACAACGGTTCGGCCACCAACAGCACCGCGATCCTCAACGGTCGCCTGACGCTTGCTGGCGGAGCGGACACGGTCACCAACCGTGCGGTGTGGAACACGCAGGGCACCACCGACTTCGGTGCCGGCGCCGACACGCTGACCAACGGCGCTGGCGGTGTCATCAACATCCTGGCCAACACCACCTTCGCCAACCTCGAGACGTTCAACCAGACCGGCCGGATCAACTTCACGGCTGGAACGACCCTGACCGGCCCGGCAATTGCCTTCGTCAATGGTCCTGGATCGTTCATCGATACGGCCGGCGCTGCGACGATTGCCGGCTTCACTTCGATGTCGAACGCGGGCACGATCGATCTCGCCGCGGGCACCTTTACGGTCCCGGCTGGCCTGTTCACCAACGCCGCGACGGGCATCATTATCGCCGACGAGGGTGCGACCACCATCACCGGCCAGACGAGCTTCACCAACGACGGCATTCTCGACCTGCTCGACGGCGTTCGTGACGACGTTCTGACCATCAACTCGGCCTATTCCGGGACGGGCGATCCGACGGCGCGGCTGCAGGTCGATGTCTCGGGCACCACTGCGGATCTGCTGGTGGTCAACGGCAACGTGACCGGTGCGACGTTCATCGACGTCAACACCATTGGCCTCGGCGTGTTCGATCCGGACGGCATCCTCGTGGTCGACGTTACCGGCGCCTTCACCAGCACCGCCGGCGCGTTCATCATCGGCGAAGAGAGCGGCAATCCGCTGATCAACTACGACGTCGCGCGGATCGGCCAGGACTTCTACCTGGTCACCCTGCTCGACCCGGAGACCGCGTTCGTTCCGCTCGCCTCGACCGGCCTCATCCGCGAGATGTGGTACCAGAGCGCCGACGAGGTGTTCGCCCACACGCTTGCTCCGACCGCCAAGGTTGGCTTGAGCGTCTGGGGCACCGCCTACGGCAGCCAGCGCCGTACCGGGCAGACCAACGAGCAGTTCGTCAACGGCGTTCAGTATGACGCCGACAACAACATCGAGATCGACCGCTACGGCTTCCAGGCCGGCGTCGGCTACGGCTTCGGCATGGCGGAAGTCGGCCTCACCGGCGGCTATGCCAACGCCCAGGCCAATGGCGACGGCGAGTTCGATGCGGACGGCTGGAACATCGGTCTCTACGGGCGCTTCGGCGGCCTCACCGGCTTCCACGCCGAGGCGCTGTTCAAGCACGATGCCTATGACGTCTCGTTCGACGGCCTGTTCGACGGCAACGATGTCGATGCTTCCAGCACCGGCGTCGACGGCTCGATCGGTTACCGGATGGCGATGGGCGTCGTTCCGTCGATCGACTTCCATGCCGGCGTGAGCCACGTGTGGAGCGACATGGACGACGTGTCGGCGTTCGGCTTCGGCTACGAGTTCGACGACATGACCTCGACCCGCGGTCGCCTCGGCGTTCGCGGCAACTTCGGCGGCCTCTACAACCCCTATCTCGGGGCGACCGCCTACCACGAGTTCAGCGGCGACGGTGACGTTACGATCACCAACGGCGCCTTCTCGTCGGGTCTCTCGTCGAGCGGCAAGGGCACCTGGGTCCGCCTCGAGGGCGGTCTTGCCGGCGGCGCCAGCATGTATGGCGTCAACGTCGCGGGCTGGGTCGATTTCGGCGATACCCGCGGCGCGGGCATCCGCGCCGGCTTCCGCTTCTAAGCGAAGCCGCACAAGCAAAAGGGCCGTCGGCGCGAAAGCGCCGGCGGCTTTTTGCTGTCCGGGGCCCGAACGCTCCGGCGCGACTGTAAAGAGCTCTTGACAGACAAGAGTTCTTTACACATGGTCGCGCGATGGAGAATCGGGTGAAGGTCTATCGCGAAAGTCAAGGGTGGAGCCAGGGCGAGCTCGCCCGCCGCCTCGGAGTCTCGCGACAGACCATCAATGCGGTCGAAACCGACAAATACGACCCGAGCCTTCCGCTGGCGCTGCGCATGGCGAGCCTGTTTGCCGTGCCTGTCGATCAGCTGTTCATCGATCATTGGGAGCAACCGTCATGACCCCCGAGTCCATCAGCGCGCCGAGCAAGCCCAACATTCGCAAAATGATCCTGCAGTCGATTGTCGGCGCCGTGTGCGGGGCGATCGTCACCTATCTGGCCCTCCAATTGGTCGAAGGGCGCGGCTTCGATCTCGACGATCCCTCGCGGGTCGCGGCGCTGGGAATCGGCCTGGTGTTCCTGTTGATGGGGACGATCGTCGGCCTGGGCGTGGTGCTGCCGGGCCCCGGGGCTCATTTGCTCAATGTCGAAGATGCCGACGAGTTGCGCGAGCAGCGCCGGCCACTGTGGCGCAGTGCCCTCGTCATCTTGCTGATCGGGGCGATGATGACGGCGTTTGCGCTGGCCCCGGGGCCCGACTGGGCGGGGCTGGTCTCGCGTCAGGTCGCGGCGATCGCCCTGGCCGTGACGGTCGTCGCTTCGACTTCGCTCTCATTCCTTGGCCACAAGGACCAAGATGAACTCATGCGCGCGATCGCGCGGGAAGGGTCGGCGTGGGGCTTCTATGCCAGCCTGGCGATCTTCGTCGTCTGGGGCGGGCTGGCGCATCTCGGCTTCGTCACCTGGATCACCCCGCTCGGCATGGTAAGCGCGCTGCTGGCGATTATGCTCGCCGCCATTTTCATCGTCTGCGGCGTGCGGGGCGTTCTTACCCCGCGCTAGCCTCAGGCCGGTTCGACCGCCCACCGCGGTGGACCCCCGCCCTCGCCCCTCGATCGCGGAGGCTGCGTTCTCAGGGTGCCCGCGTTTGACAGCGCTGACCCTCGGGCGCAGTCTGGCGGACGCAGGAGGGGACCATGGACAGCCATTCCACCGCCCGGCAGGGCCCTATCGGATGGGCGCCGACGCGCCGTCAGTTCGGCGCCGCCGCAGCCGCCACGGCCGTAAGCCTTGTCGCCGCATCGCGCTCGCTCGCGCAGGATCTCGCGCTCACCGCGGAATCGCCGATGGGCCCGTTCTACCCAATCCAGCGTCCCGCCGACTCCGATGCCGACATGGTCTGGCTGAAGGGCCACAAGGCGCGGGCGCTGGGCGACGTGATCGAGATCGAAGGGCGGGTGACCGACATTCGCGGCAACCCCATTTCCGGCGCTCGGCTCGACATCTGGCAGGCCAACGCCGCCGGCCGCTATGCCCATTCCGCCGACATCAGCAAGGCCGCGCTGGATCCCAATTTCCAGGGTTTTGCCTCGATCGCCAGCGACTCGAAGGGCCGGTGGCGGATCACCACCATCAAGCCGGCGGGCTACGACTCGCCGATCGGCAACCGGCCGCCGCACATCCATTTCGATATTCGCGGTCGCACCCACCGCAATGTCGCCCAGCTCTATTTTCCCGAGGACTCCGGCGCCAACGCCCGCGACCTGCTCTACAAGACTTTGGGCAAGGGCGCGGCGAGTTCCCTCGCCGTCCGCCAGGCCGCGGGCAAGTATCGCTGGGACATCGTCCTGCTGGGCTAAGTCCGGACCGGCGGCGCGCCGTGGCGTCGCCGCCCGTCAGGCCCGACGGTCAGGGCTTAACGTTGTCCGGCACCGGCGTGTAGGCAAGGCGCTTGATGGCCAGCTTTTCGCCCTTGTCGTTGACCGTCTCGCCGCTTGCGCCGGGTTCCAGCTTGGGATCGGTCCAGCACATTTCGCCTTCGTTGTTCATGGCGCTGGTGAAGCAGGCCTTGCCGTCCTTCATCACCGCCGTGCCGTGATCGATATGCTCGCTGCCCGCCCACGTGACGTAATTGCCGCTGGCGTCGACCGTCTCCTGGACCGTTTTCTTGGTCTCGGGATCGACATATTCCCAGCTCGTCTGATTGATCGAGAACGCCGCCGCAGCTGCAACATCGGCTGCCTCATTGGTGGCAGCTACATTGACGTCGTTGGCGGGCTCCGCCGCTTCCCGCTGGCAAGCTGACAAAGCGGCAACCGCCGCGAACAGCATGATCTTGCGCATCGTCTCTCTCCCCTGGTGAGAGCTGATGATTATCAGGGATTAGTGACGGGGGCGAATCGATTGTTCACCTGCCCTCAGGCCAGTTCGACCGCCACTGCGGTGGCCTCGCCGCCGCCGATGCACAAGGAGGCGACTCCGCGCTTGAAGCCCTTGCTCTTGAGCGCTCCCAGCAGGGTCACGAGAATCCGCGTTCCGCTGGCGCCGATCGGGTGGCCGAGCGCGGTCGCGCCGCCGTGAACATTGATCTTTTCGCGGGCGATTCCGAGGTCCTTCATCGCGAACATGGCGACGCAGGCGAACGCTTCGTTGACCTCCCACAGGTCGACGTCGGCGACCGACCAGCCGGCCTTCTTCAGCACTTTCTCGATTGCTCCGATCGGGGCGATGGTGAACTCGGCAGGCTCTTGCGCGTGGGCCGCGGAGGCGACGATCGTCGCCACCGGCACGAGGCCCTTGGCCTCGGCCTCCGAGCGTGTCGTCAGAACCACCGCGGCGGCGCCGTCGGAAATCGACGAGCTGGTCGCGGCGGTGATCGTCCCGTCCTTGGCGAACGCCGGTTTCAGCTGCGGGATCTTGTCGGGACGGCCGCGCCCCGGCGACTCGTCGGTGTCGACGATGGTCTCCCCCGAACGGTTCTTCACGGTCACCGCGACGATCTCGTCGGCAAATCCGCCATTGTCGATCGCTGCCTTGGCGCGGCTCAGGCTCTCGATCGCGTAATCGTCCATTTGCTCGCGGGTCAGCTGGTACTGGTCGGCGGTGCACTGGGCAAAGCTGCCCATCGCCCGGCCTTCCTCATAGGCGTCCTCGAGCCCGTCGAGGAACATGTGGTCGTAGGCAGTGTCATGGCCGATGCGCGCGCCGCTGCGGTGCTTCTTGAGCAAATAGGGCGCGTTGGTCATCGATTCCATTCCGCCGGCGACGATCACCCCGGCGTTGCCGGCCTTCAGCGCTTCCTCGCCCATGATCACAGTCTGCATGCCGGAACCGCACACCTTGTTGACGGTCGTGGCCTGGACCGACTTGGGCAGTCCGGCCTTGAGCGCCGCCTGGCGCGCCGGCGCCTGGCCGAGTCCCGCTGGGAGCACGCAGCCCATGTAGATGCGGTCGATGTCGCCGGCATCGACCCCGGCGCGCTCGACGGCCGCCTTGACCGCGGTCGCGCCGAGGTCCGTCGCACTGACGTCGGCGAGCGCGCCCTGCATCGCCCCCATCGGCGTGCGAGCGTAGGACAGGATGACGACGGGATCGCTGGACATGGGTGGGCTCCGGAGGTTCGCTGATTTGCTGCACGTGCACATAGGCTGCCCGGACTGGTTGTTCAAATGCGCGCGCTTGTTCAAATCGGCGGGCGTGATAGGCTCCCGGTATGACTAGGCTGAACCTCGGCCGGCTGGCCCTCGCCGCGGCAAGCGCCGTCTTCCTCGCCGCGGCAGTCGCCGCCCAGCAGACCGCAGCCCCGCCACCGGTGCCTGCACCCGCCCCGGCGAGCGAATTCAAGAATCTGAAGATCCTGCCCGCCGGGATCCCGCGCCAGAACCTGATTGGCGTGATGCAGATGATGTCGTCGGCGCTCGGCGTCAAATGCACTTTCTGCCACGTCGGCACGTCGCCAAAGACGATGGATTTCCCGTCCGACGCCAAGGTCGAGAAGCAGACTGCGCGGATGATGCTGGAGATGGTCCGCCGGATTAATGAGCAGGACTTCAAGGTCACCGAATTCTCGAAGTCCAAAGTCACCTGCTACACCTGCCACCGCGGTGCGCCGCACCCGCTCAAAGCCCCGCCCAAGCCGGGCGAGAAGCCCGCCGAGCACAAGCACAGCGGTTAGCTTGTCTCCGCCAAGCGCGCGGTGCTAGTCGCGCTGCCGAGGAGACGTTGATGAGCGACATGCCGGGCCTGGAATTCGACCTCGGCGAAATGGCCGACACCATCCGCGAGACGACGGCTCGCTTCGCCCGCGAGCGGATCCAGCCGATCGCCGCCGAGATCGACGAAAACGACCGCTTCCCGATCGAGCTGTGGCCGCAAATGGGCGCGCTTGGGCTGCATGGCATCACGGTCGAGGAGGAGTGGGGCGGACTCGGCCTCGGCTATGTCGAGCATGTCGTCGCGCAGGAGGAAGTGGCGCGCGCCTCGGCCTCGGTCGGTCTCAGCTACGGCGCCCATTCCAATCTGTGCGTCAACCAGATCCGGCGCTGGGCCAATGACGAGCAGAAGCGCAAGTATCTGCCCGGCCTGATCGACGGCAGCCAGGTCGGCGCGCTGGCGATGAGCGAGGCGGGCGCCGGGAGCGACGTCGTCGGCATGAAGCTGAAGGCCGAAAAGTCGGGCAACGGCTACCGTCTCAACGGCACCAAGTTCTGGATCACGAACGGCGAATATGCCGACGTGCTGGTGGTCTATGCCAAGACGACGCCGGAGGCGGGCAGCAAGGGCATCACCACCTTCCTCGTCGAAAAGGGCATGGAGGGCTTCTCGATCGGCCAGAAGGTCGACAAGTGCGGTATGCGCGGCTCACCGACCAGCGAGTTGGTGTTCGACGACTGCTTCGTTCCGGCCGAGAACATCATGGGCCCCGAAAACGGCGGGGTGGCGGTGTTGATGAGCGGGCTCGACTACGAGCGCACCGTGCTCGCCGGAATCCAGCTCGGAATCATGCAGGCCTGCCTCGACACGGTCATCCCCTACGTCCGCGAGCGCAAGCAGTTCGGCAAGGCGATCGGCAGCTTCCAACTCATTCAGGCCAAGGTTGCCGACATGTATGTCGCGCTCAATTCGGCGCGGGCCTATGTCTACCAGGTCGCCAGGGCGTGCGATGCCGGAAAGACCACCCGCTTCGACGCGGCGGGCGCGATCCTGCTGGCGAGCGAAAGCGCGTTCAAGGTCGCCGGCGAAGCGGTCCAGGCGCTGGGTGGCGCGGGCTATACCAAGGATTGGCCGGTCGAACGCTTCATGCGCGACGCCAAGCTGCTCGACATCGGCGCCGGGACCAACGAGATCCGCCGAATGCTGATCGGTCGCGAGCTGATCGGCGCCTAACGCACCAGCAGGAAGGCGCCCCAGGCCAGCATCGCCGCGCCGCTGGCGCGTGCCAGCCACTGACCCTTCGGCAACAGCTTCTCGGCGATCACCAGGGCCGTCAGCGCCGCCACCCACAACAGGTTCATGACCCCGCCCACGAACAGCAAGGTCATCAGCACGCCGCAGCAGCCCACGCAGTAGCCGCCGTGGATCAGGCCGAGGCGGATCGCCCCCGCTGCGCCCGGCCGCTGGTGGCGGGCAATGAAACGGGCGGGGTTTCGGCAATGGTCGAGGCAGGCGCCCTTCCACGGAGTCCACTGGTACAGCCCGGCGGCGACCAGCAGCGCGCCAGCGAGCGAGTCGGTGCCCGCCCTCATCGTCATCTCACCGATCGCGCCGAGCGTCGCGAGCTGCCATTGCAGCGCGGTCGCGGCGATCGAGAAGGCCAGCCAGACGATGAGGTAGCCGGCGAGGAACAGCGCAGTCGGCGCCGGTGCGTCCGGGCGGTCCGCGGCGCGGTCGTACAGCAGGATGGTTGGCGCCGCGGCCGGCAGCATCATCGCCACCATCATCACGAACCACATCGCCAGCGTCGTCAGTGCGCGCTTCGAATCCCAGCCCATGGCCATTTCCATCGGCTGGCTGACGTCTCGCACCAGCCAGGCCCAGGCAATCAGCGCGACCAGCCCCAGTGCTGCGGCGGTCGTCCATCCTTGGCGGCGGGCGATTCCCGCTGCGACTCGCCTCATCGGTTGCGCACGACCCCGTGGCTGTCGAGATGGATGTGGGCGAACTGGCCGTAGCTGGCGGTAAGCTCGAGCGGCACCGGGCCGGTGGCCCGGGTCGAGGCCGAGCCGATATCGGCATATTCATATTCGAAGCCGTCGGGCAGATAGATCAGCGCGCGAACTTCCTTGCCGTCGACCGGGCTACGGATCGGCTCGCCGGCGACTTCCACCATGTCGCCGATGCGGATCCGAGCGCTCCGCCCCTCGACGTCGATATCGGCCTCGATCGGCACGAACATCGGCTCGTGCATCGTCTCGACGGTCGAGGCGAACACCGCGAACATCGTCGCCATCGGGTCGGTGTCGCCCCCGGTCATGATGGTCAGCAAAGCAGTGCGCTGCGCCTCGTCGGCGCGATCGTCGACGAAGGCGACGCATTCGCCATGCCCCTCGTGGATCGGTCCGGGCCATTTGAAGATCGCGCCTGCCTTCAGACCGCTGAGGTCAGTTTCGCCATGGCGGCCCTCGTCGATGACAAGTGCGAACGAGGCGTGGCAATGGCCCTTGTCGGGAAGACCGCCGAACTGGCAGTTGCAGCCATAGTCGCAGCTGCAGTTGGCAAGCTCGCGGGCCTTGATCTTCCAGTAGGTCAACGCTTCCTCCATGACTTTCGCAACAGCAGACTCGGGCGCAAGCATAGCATGGATTCAAATCTCGTCGTGCCTCCCCTCGCGCAGGTTGCTGATAGCTGTTAAGGTTTCTCGCGATTGAAGGGGGCAATATGGCGATCAGGACCTTGTCTGCCGCGCTTGCTGCGACGTCCTTGCTAATCGCGGGGTGCGGCGAATCGCCCGAGCGCGAGCCTGACCAGCAACCCGCCGCCAAGCCGGCTGCCGTATCCTTCGACGGCGTCGATTATGCCGGCAATGCGGCCATGCTCGCACACGGCAAAAGGCTCGCGCGCGTGCTCGATTGCACCGGCTGCCACGGCGACAATCTCCAGGGGCACAACGTCACCGAGGACGAACCGGAATACGGCGACATGAACGCGCCCAACCTGACCCTGCTGATGGCCGAGTACAGCGATTCCGACATCGAGAAGCTGCTTCGAACGGGAACGCCGAGGGACGGCCGCCAGTTGTGGTTCATGCCGGCCGAATCCTACCAATTCCTCAGCGACCGGGACATTGCCGCGATCATTGCCTTCCTGCGCAGCCACCCCCCGGCGGGCAAGCAATTGCCGCCCATCCGCAAGGGTGAGGGATTCCTCAAGGAAGTGAAGGAAGGGGGACTCTCCCACGCCGCGGCGCAGACCGTCCGATACCGCGACAACCCGCCCGCCGACATGGGCCCCCAACACGAGCGCGGCCGACAATTGGCGCGAATGGTCTGCACCGGATGCCACAACGCCCAACTGCAAGGCTATAAAGGGTTCACCCCGGACCTGGACCTCGCGGGCGCCTACACGCCCGCCGAGCTGGAGACGCTGCTCACCACCGGCAAGGGCAAGTCCAAGCCCGACCTCGGCCTGATGAGCAGCATTGCGAAATATTCCTTCTCGCAGCTGACCCCTGCCGAGCGAAAAGCGATTGCCGGCTATGTCCTGGCGCGCGCCAACCGGCCGCAGCCGCCGCAATAGTTTTCAAGTCCGCGCTCAGCGGCTAGGCCAACGCACGATGAGCGCACCCCGGCTGGACAGCAAAATCGACCTTTCGAGCGACGAGGCGAAAGCTCGCGCGTCCCACAACCGCGCGCTCGCCGAAAAGCTTCGCGCCGACGTCGCGACGGCGGCCCTCGGCGGGACGGAGAAAAGCCGCCAGCGCCACGCGTCGCGCGGCAAGCTGCTGCCGAGGGACCGCGTCGAGCGATTGCTCGATCCCGGCTCGCCGTTCCTCGAGATCGGCCAGCTCGCCGCCTGCGACATGTATCACGGGGAGGTTCCGGGCGCCGGGCTGATCGCCGGAATCGGCCGGGTGTCGGGCCGCCAGTCAATGATCGTCTGCAACGACGCGACGGTGAAGGGCGGCACTTACTTCCCGATGACGGTCAAAAAGCATCTCCGGGCGCAGGAGATTGCCGAACAGAACCGCCTCCCGTGCATCTATTTGGTCGACAGCGGCGGCGCCAACCTCCCCCACCAGGCCGAGGTGTTCCCCGACCGCGATCACTTCGGCCGGATCTTCTACAATCAGGCGCAGATGAGCGCGCAAGGCATCGCCCAGATTGCCTGCGTCATGGGCAGCTGCACCGCCGGCGGCGCCTACGTCCCGGCGATGAGCGACGAGAGCGTCATCGTCCGCGAACAAGGTACGATCTTTCTCGCCGGCCCGCCGCTGGTGAAGGCCGCGACCGGCGAGGAAATTAGCGCGGAGGAGCTTGGCGGCGGCGACCTCCACGCGCGCAAGTCGGGGGTGGTCGACCACCTCGCCGAGAACGACGAGCACGCGCTGACCATCGTCCGCGACATCGTTTCGCATTTGGGCGGCGAAGCGGGGGCGGGGATCGAGCTTCGCGAGCCGCGCCCGCCGGCCTATGACGCGGAGGAGCTCTATTCGATCATCCCCGAAGACGTGCGCGCCCCCTATGACGTGCATGAAATCATCGCGCGCATCGTCGACGGGTCGGAGTTCCACGAGTTCAAGCCGCTCTACGGCCCCTCGCTGGTCACCGGCTTCGCGCACATCTGGGGCATGCCGGTGGCAATCCTCGCCAACAACGGCGTGTTGTTCAGCGAATCCGCCGTGAAGGGCGCGCATTTCATCGAGCTCGCCTGCCAGCGCCGAATCCCGCTGCTGTTCCTGCAGAACATCTCGGGCTTCATGGTCGGCGGCAAATATGAGGCCGAGGGCATCGCCAAGCACGGCGCCAAGCTGGTCACCGCCGTCGCCACCGCCACCGTGCCCAAGGTGACCGTGCTGATCGGGGGAAGCTTCGGGGCCGGCAATTACGGCATGGCCGGCCGCGCCTATAGCCCGCGCTTCCTGTTCACCTGGCCCAATGCGCGGATCTCGGTGATGGGCGGGGAGCAGGCGGCGAGCGTGCTCGCTACCGTTCACCGCGACGCCGACAAGTGGACGCCCGAGGAAGCGGAGAAGTTCAAGCAGCCGATCCGCGACGATTACGAGGCGCAGGGCAACCCGTGGCACGCCACCGCGCGGCTGTGGGACGACGGAATCATCGACCCAGCCCAGACCCGCGACGTCTTAGGATTAGCCTTCGCCGCCTGCCTCAACGCACCAATACCCGAGCGCCCGGCGTTCGGCGTGTTCCGGATGTAGCCGCGCCGATGCTGCAATCCCTGCTCATCGCCAATCGCGGCGAAATCGCGTGCCGAATCATCCGCACCGCGCGGGAGATGGGCCTGCGCACGATCGCCGTCTATTCCGACGCCGATGCCGAGGCGCTGCACGTGCGCATGGCCGACGAGGCGGTGCACATCGGGCCGTCTCCGGCGGTGGAGAGCTATCTTGTGGGCGACAGGATCATCGCCGCCGCCAGGGAAGCCGGCGCGGAAGCAATCCACCCCGGCTACGGCTTCCTGTCCGAGAACGCCGACTTCGCGCAGGCGGTGATCGACGCCGGACTGATCTGGGTCGGACCCAAGCCAGACAGCATTCGGGCCATGGGTCTCAAGGACGCCGCCAAGACGCTGATGTCCGCCGCCGGTGTACCGGTGACGCCGGGCTATCTCGGCGACGACCAGTCGCCCGAGCGGCTTAAGCGTGAGGCCGACGCGATCGGCTACCCCGTGCTGATCAAGGCGGTCGCCGGCGGCGGCGGCAAGGGCATGCGCAAGGTCGATTCCGCGGCGGACTTCCAGGACTCGCTCGAAAGCTGCCGGCGCGAGGCGGCCTCGTCCTTCGGCAACGA
>DASTDT010000132.1:0-11195 GCA_035710225.1 Sphingomicrobium sp. | reverse complement strand
CGACCCCAAGTCGCTTCTTCGCGGACTGATGGAAAGCCTTCACTCGGTCACTCGCGCCAAGGCCGGCGCGGCGGGCGACGTGCTTCAGTCCGCCGAGGAGCGCGAGGCGGCGTCCTTGTGGGCGTCGCAGCTCGGCTGGGCGAATATTCACCGGCTGTGGCAGATGCTGCTGAAGGGGCTCGGCGACGTCGGCCAGGCGCCCGATCCCAACGAGGCCGCGGCGATGGCGCTGCTACGGCTGATCCACGCCGCCGACCTTCCCGACCCGGCCGAGCTCATCCGCCAGCTGCGCAGCAGCGGGGAGGGCGCCCCAAGCGCCGCGCCCCCGCCACCACCTGCCAGCGAACCGTCTCCGCCGGCCAGCTTCGCCGAGTTGATCGAGCGATTGGAAGCGGGCGGCGAGCACCATCTGGGCCAGCAATTGCGCGACTGCGTCGGGCTGGTCGATTTCGCGCCCGGGATGGTCGTCCTCCGGCCGCTCCGCCCGCTCGGTCCGGATTTCGCGCGGCGGCTCGCCGAGTCGGCGCGCAAGCTGACCGGCAACCGCTGGGAGGTGAGCTTCACCGACCAGGGCGGATCGCCCTCGCTCGGCCAGCAGGAGCAGATGGCCGAGGAGCAGGCCCGCGCCGCCATCCTGAGCGAGCCCAACGTCCGCGCACTGCTCGACCAATTCCCCGATGCGACCCTCGAAACCGTGAACCAGAAAGAAGCCTGACATGCCCAGCCTCGAAGAGATCATGCAGATGGCCCAAAACGCCCAGGCGGAGCTGGCCAAGGCGCAGGACAACCTCGACAAGGTCGAGGTCGAGGGCGCGAGCGGCGGCGGGCTGGTCAAGATCAAGGCCACCGCCAAGGGTCGGATCCTCAGCGTGTCGATCGACGACAGCCTGATCGTTCCCGCCGAGAAGTCGATGCTCGAGGACCTCATCGCCGCCGCGCTCAACGATGCCCGCGGCAAGGCGGACCAGGCCGCCGCCGCCGAGATGCAGAAGATGTCGGCCGGCCTGCCGCTTCCGCCCGGATTCAAGATGCCTTTCTAGGTCCTGGTTGCGCCGCGCGCTGGAACGCGGCACCTTCCTCCCCTGGAGGATGGCAGATGGCACTCGGCGCAATGCAGCATTGGCCCTTGCGGGTGATGCGGCTCCTCGATCACGCCACACGGGAGCACGGTGGGCGCGAGATCGTCTCGGCCTGGGCGGACGGCTCGGTCACCCGCACCAACTGGCGCGAGATCGCCCATGACGCCCGGCGCATGGCGCAAGCGCTGGAAGCTGCAGGAATCAACAAGGGCGACCGGGTCGCGACCCTGGCCATGAACCACGCCCGTCACCTCACCGCATGGTATGGCGCGTGCGGCATGGGCGGCGTGCTCCACACCATCAACCCGCGGCTGTTTGTCGATCAGCTCGCCTTCATCGCCAACCATGCCGAAGACCGGGTCCTGCTTTACGACTCGCTGTTCGCGCCGCTGGTCGAGAAGATGAAACCGCAATGGCCGACCATCGAGACCTATGTGTGCTTTGACCCGCCCGAAGGCTGGAGCGGCGACATCGGTTTCGCCGACTGGCTGGCCCCGCACGACGGCGACTATGTCTGGGCGGACGGCGACGAGCGCGACCCGTGCGGCCTGTGCTACACCAGCGGCACCACCGGCCATCCCAAGGGCGTGCTGTACGAACATCGCTCCACCATCCTCCACGCCCTGGCCGAGGTCAGCCCCGACGTAATGGGCCTGTCGGCGCGGTCGGTGACTCTGCCGATCGTGCCGATGTTCCACGCCAATGCCTGGGGCCTGCCGTGGGCGGCGCCGATCGCCGGCTGCAAGCTGGTGCTGTCGGCCGACTACCGGCCGGAGCGGATGTGCGACCTGTTCCGCGAGGAAGGCGTGACCCATTCGGCCGGGGTGCCGACAGTGTGGATCGAGATGATCGCCTTCATCGAGCGCACCGGTGCCGACCTCGGGCCCTTGAAGCAGGTGGTGATCGGCGGCTCGGCCGCGCCTCGGGCGATGATCGAATGGTTCCGGGGCCGCGGCATCGACGTCGGCCACGCATGGGGCATGACCGAGACCTCGCCGATCGGCACCATCGGCGCACCGCCGGCCGACTGGGACAGGATGAGCGACGCGGACCAGGTCGCCTTCATCAGCCGCCAGGGGCGCGTGCCCTACGGGGTCGAGCTCCGGATCGTCGACGACGACGGCCGGGAGCTGCCGCGCGACGGTGTCGCCAGCGGCAGCCTGCAGATCCGCGGCCCGTGGGTCATCCAGCGCTATTTCAAGGCGGAGGAGGATGCGGTCGACGCCGACGGCTGGTTCGACACCGGCGATGTCGCCGCGCTTCATCCCGACGGGACGATGCAGATCACCGACCGCTCGAAGGACGTCATCAAGTCGGGCGGCGAATGGATTAGCTCGATCGAGCTCGAGAACGCCGCGCTGGGCTACGACGGCGTGCTGGAAGCAGCGGCGATCGGCATCGCCCATCCCAAATGGGACGAGCGGCCGCTTCTGTGCGTGGTCAAGAAGCCCGGCGCCGACGTCTGCCCGACCCGGCTTCGCGATCATCTTTCCGGCCAGGTCGCCAAATGGTGGCTGCCCGACGCCATCGAGTTCGTCGACGAGCTGCCCCACACCGCCACCGGCAAGATCTCCAAGCGCACCCTTCGCGACCAGTTTCGCGACTACCGCTTCGCCGATGCGGAGAGCATGATCGGGCGGGACTAGGCCACTGGATTTCCCGCCGCTTCCCGCCTAAAGCCGCGCCAATTCCCCAACCTGTTTTTCGGAGTGCGAGCGACCGATGGCCGCCCAATACAGCTTTGTGATGAAGGGTCTTTCGAAGACCTTCCCCGGTGCGCCCAAGCCGGTGCTGAACAACATCAACCTGCAATTCTACAACGACGCCAAGATCGGCATCGTCGGGCCTAACGGCTCGGGCAAGTCGACGCTGATGAAGATCATGGCCGGCCGCGACAAAGAGTTCCAGGGCGAGGCGTGGCCGGGCACCAACATCACCGTCGGCTATCTCGAGCAGGAGCCGCAGCTCGACGAGAGCAAGACGGTCATGGAAAACGTCCGCCAGGGCGTGAAGCCGATCGCCGACATGATGGAGCGATTCAACGAAATCAGCATGTTGATGGGCGATCCTCCCGCCGATTGCGATTTCGACGCGCTGATGGCGGAGATGGGCGAGCTTCAGGAGAAGATCGACGCCGTCGACGGCTGGACGCTCGACAACCAGCTCGAAATCGCAATGGACGCGCTGCGCTGCCCGCCGGGCGACTCGCCCGTCACCAACCTGTCGGGCGGCGAGAAGCGTCGCATCGCCTTGACCCGGCTGCTGCTCGAGAAGCCCAACATCCTGCTCCTCGACGAGCCGACCAACCATCTCGACGCCGAGAGCGTGCAGTGGCTCGAAAAGCATCTGATGGACTATCCGGGCAACGTCATCCTGGTTACCCACGACCGCTATTTCCTCGACAATGTCGTCAACTGGATCCTCGAGCTCGATCGCGGAAAATACTTCGTCTACGAGGGCAATTACTCCACCTACCTCGAAAAGAAGGCGAAGCGGCTGGAGCAGGAGGAGCGCGAGGACGAAGGCCGCCAGAAGGCGATCCGCGAAGAGCTCGACTGGATCCGCCAGTCGCCCAAGGCGCGGCAGACCAAGTCCAAGGCGCGAATCAAGGCGTTCGACCAGCTGGTCGAGGCGGCCGAGAAAAGGGTCATCGGCAAGGCGCAAATCGTTATCCACGCCCCCGAGCGGCTCGGAAGCAAGGTGATCGAGGCCAATGGCCTTTCGAAAGCCTATGGCGACAAATTGCTGTTCGAGGATCTGACCTTCAGCCTGCCCCCCGGTGGGATCGTCGGCGTGATCGGCCCCAACGGCGCCGGCAAGACGACGCTGTTCCGGCTCATCACCGGCCAGGAAAAGCCGGATTCCGGCACGATCTCGATCGGCGAGACCGTCCACCTCGGCTTCGTCGACCAGAGCCGCGACGCGCTCGACCCCAAGCACAATGTCTGGGAAGAGATTTCCGGCGGCCACGACTTGATGACGGTCGGCAAGCACGAGATGCAGACCCGCGCCTATGTCGGCGCGTTCAACTTCAAGGGCACTGACCAGCAGAAGAAGGTCGGGCAGCTGTCAGGCGGCGAGCGCAACCGCGTTCACATGGCCAAGATGCTGAAAGAAGGCGGCAACGTCCTTCTGCTCGACGAGCCGACTAACGATCTCGACGTCGAGACCCTTCGGGCGCTCGAGGAGGCGCTTGAGAATTTCGCCGGCTGCGCAGTGGTCATCAGCCACGACCGCTTTTTCCTCGACCGCCTCGCGACCCACATCCTCGCCTTCGAGGGCGACAGCCACGTCGAATGGTTCGAGGGCAATTTCGAGGCCTATGAGGAAGACAAGCGCCGCCGCCTCGGCCCCGAAGCCGACCGGCCGCACCGGATGACTTACAAGAAGCTCACCCGGTAAGGACCTGGGCCATCAGGCGCTGCGGTGCAGCCCTTCGTAATAGCTGTCGGGACCTTCGGCTTCGCGCCGTTTCTGCCACCAGCAATCGATACTCCAAGGCCCCGGCCCGGAGAATACGAAGAACAGGAAGGCGAAGCAGAACAGGATCGCGGATTCGCCCCCGTTGAGTACGGGCCAGAAGTTCTGGGGTGCGTGGACCAGCCAGTAAGCCACCGCCATCTCCCCGGCGAGGAGGAGCGCTACCGGGCGGGTCAGAAGCCCGACCAGGAGCAGCGTACCGCCGATCAACTCGAACATCCCGGCCACCCACAACAGGGTCCAGGGGGAGGGGAAGCTGGCCGAGCTCACCGGGATTCCGAAGATTTTCGAGAGCCCGTGCGACAGGAAGAGGAGCGCAGTGACGATCCTCAGGATCGACAGGAACTGCGGGCGCCACCGGTCGGCCCAGCCGCCGCCTTCGAAGATCGGATTTTCCATCGCCGCCTCCTCACGTTCGATCCGGAAGGACAGGGACGGTAACATATACGCGAATGCCGCCTGATTGGCGAACATTCGGTCGCGGTCAATTGTTCCGGACCGCCTCGCGGACTTCGCGGCGCACCTGCTCGCGGACGGCGTCGCGCGCGGCCAGCGAGCCGTCGCGCGCCGCCATCTCCGCCTTTAGGCGCTCGACCTCGCCGCGTGCCTCGTCGCGTCTCGCCCGGGCAACCTGGACTTCCTCGGGATCCGTATTGGGTCCGATCTGCGCCGCGGCGAGGGCCGCTTCAGCCTTGACCAGGTTGCCCACGGCGTCGGTCATCGCGGCGACCGCTGCGTCGTCCGATCCCGCGCGTCCCGCGACCACGATCCGCGCCGAATCCCTGCGCACCTCGGTGGCCTCGTCGATGGCTTCATCGATCTCGCGGTCCACGTGGCGCTCATCCTTGAACGAGAAGAAGTCGCCATCCTGGATCGCCATCCCGCCGACCACTGCGGCTCCACCCGCAATTATCCACGCCAACCGGCCCGCCATGCCCTGTCTCCAGCTACTGTCCCACCAATATAGGACAGCGCGCGACGAAGTGAATAGCGATCGACGCGACTAATGGAGGTGCTTGGATTCCCCGAGCGCCATCGCCGTCGCATCGTAATTGAGTGCCATATCGGTCAACACGTCGCGAGTCGCCTCGTCGGTCGACCACAAGGCCAGGCGCCGGCAACGCTCGGCCTGCTCGGCGAGCACTCCGCTCTGTTCGTCCGAAACATCGACCAGCATGTTGACCGCGCCAATGAAGACGCCGGAATCGTCGAACAAAGGCGTGGGGTAGGGGGTAAAGGCGCGGCGGCTGCCGTCCGGCCGCATGGCGATGGCGACCGCTCCGCGAACCTCGCGCCGCTGGTTGATGGCGTCGGCCATCGGGCACTGGTCGTGGGGCAGCAATTCGCCGGTGGTCTTGTAGATCTTCCAGGTCACGCACCACTGGTCCTGGCCAAGTTCCGGCTGGCGGCCGGCAAAATCCACGCAGGCCTGGTTCCAGTAGGTGACGTTGCCGTCGACATCGGTGCGATAGATGGGGACCGGCAGCCGATCCAGCGCAGAGCGCCAGTCGTCACGATCGAGCGCGGCGAGCGCCTCGTCGAGCAGAAGTTCGGCTGAAATCACGGTGCGGATGGCTCCTTTGCCCCGCCACCCACAAGTTTCGAGAGGGAAAAAGGTTCCTCGGTCAACTATTTAGCGCGGCGATGTGGCGGCAATGCCACTAGCGCATGCGCTTGACCAGAAGCCGACCGTCGTCCCCGGTCTTGGTGTCGAAATTCGGAACAGCCTTGATGAGGTCGCTCAACCGATTGAACCCGTAGTTGCGCACCGCGAAGCTGGAGACGGCGGTCGCCCGCTGGCCAAGCTCGCTGAGCGAGGCGTAGCCGTCGTCGTCGCGCTTGGAGGCCTTGTAGGCGGCACCGAGCACCTGCAGCAGCTCCGAATCGACGATCCGCTGGCCTTTTGCAGCGGGCGGGGGGTCGAGCGCGGCTTCACCTTCCGTCTCCAGCGCGGCGACGTCGAAGAAGCGCGTGCAGGCCTGCTGGAAGCTGGTCGGGGTCTTGGCTGTGCCGAATCCGTAGACCGGAAGTCCGTCCTCGCGGATGCGTTGGGCGAGGGGAAGGAAATCGCTGTCGCTCGACATGATCCCGAAGCCGTCGACATGGCCGCGGTAGAGAAGGTCCATGGCGTCGATCGTCATGCGCATGTCGGTTGCGCTTTTGCCCTTGACGACATCGAACTGCTGCATCGGCACGATCGAATGGAGCCCGGTCAGCACCCCCCAGCCTTTCAGCGCCGGCTTGGACCAGTTGCCGTAGGCGCGGCGGATGTTGATCGTACCCAGCTCGCCCAGCACCAGGAGGACTTCGTCGAGATGCTCCGGGCTGGCGTTGTCGGCATCGATCAGCAGGGCGATGTTGAGCTCCTGCTCGGGCCGGTCGGCATTGGAATACATGTTGCGGCGAATCCTCTCATCGGCTGCATAACGCATCGGGGGCGGAACGAAACTGGGGTCTCGTTCGTCGTTGGCCAGCGGTCTGGGGGAGCGCGTTTAGGAAAGGTTGGTCAAATGAAAAAGGCAATTCTCGCTGCTGCGGTAGCAAGCGTACTGCCGCTCTCGGCATGTTCGACGTACAATGATCCCTATGGAAATAATAACGATGGTGCCCGTCGCGCAGCGACTGGTGCCGCGGTCGGCGCGGCCGGCGGCGCGGTGCTTGGAGCCGTCATCCCGGGTGTCAGCACGGTCGAGGGCGCCATTGCCGGCGGTATCGCCGGTGCGGTCCTCGGTGCGGTCATCAACAACCGCCAATATTATCGCGATACCCGCGGCTATTGCTACTACGTCGATCAGTACGGACGTCCGGTCTACGACTACAACGTCCGTTGCTAGAACGGCTTAGCGGATAGCGTTCAGACGGGGTGGAAGCTTCCTTCCGCCTCGTTCAGAAGGTAAAGTTCTCCATCGCCGATGGAGAAATGGCAGCCGAGGATCGCGAGATCCCCGGCTGCTTCGCGTTTGGCGACGAACGGGAAGGTGCGCAAATTGGCGAGGCTTTGCCGGATTGCGACTTCCTCGAGCACCCTGGCGGCGTCCTCGCCGGTGCCATGCGTGGCGGCGATTCCGGCGGCGGGCCCGTCGATCTGCGACATCCAACGGTGGACGAAGCCGCCTTCACCCGGTTCCGCGCCGTGAAAGCAGCCGGTGAGGGCGGCACGGATTCCGCCGCAGCGCTCGTGGCCCATGACTATGATTTCGGGCACCTTGAGCTGGGTGACCGCGAATTCGAGGGCCGCCGATACGCCGTGACGTCCGCCATTGCCTTCGTAGGGCGGCACCAGATTGGCGACGTTGCGCACCACGAAGATTTCGCCCGGGTCGGTGTCGAAGATCGTCGCCGGGTCGGCCCGGCTGTCGCAGCAGGCGATGATGATGGCGCGGGGCGACTGTCCTTCGGCCAGATCGCGCCAGCGCTGGCGTTCCGCTTCGAAACGATTGTCGCGAAAGCGCCGATACCCCTCAAGGAGATTGCCGAAACCCTTCATGTCGCCCGTCTAGGGGAGCGAAGCGGGGGGTGGCAAGACGGCGCCGGGATCGCTATCTCGCCGCCATGAACGCGCCGGCCGACCTTCCCAAGCAACGCAAGCCCGACTGGATCCGGGTCAAGGCGCCGGTTAGCCAGGGCTATGCCGACACGCGGCGGCTGATGCGCTCGCTCGGCCTCGCCACGGTGTGCGAGGAAGCAGCCTGCCCCAACATCGGCGAGTGCTGGACCAAGAAGCACGCGACGGTGATGATCCTCGGCGATACCTGCACCCGGGCGTGCGCCTTCTGCAACGTCAAGACGGGGATGCCGCGGGCCGTCGACCCGATGGAGCCGGAGCATGTCGCGATTGCCGCGGCCGAGCTGGGCCTGACCCATATCGTCGTCACCAGCGTTGACCGCGACGATCTTCCCGACGGCGGTGCGAGCCAATTCGTCAAGGTCATCGAGGCGCTTCGCCGGGCGACCCCCGACACCACCATCGAGATCCTTACCCCCGACTTCCGCAACAAGCATGACGCCGCGGTGGAAGCGATCGTCGCCGCCAAGCCCGACGTCTACAACCACAATCTGGAGACGGTCCCGAGGCTCTATCCGACGATCCGCCCCGGCGCCCGCTATTACGCCTCGCTGCGCTTGCTCGAGCAGGTCAAGAAGCTCGACCCGACGATCTTCACCAAGTCGGGTGTGATGGTCGGGCTCGGCGAGCAGCGGCTCGAGGTGCACCAGGTGATGGACGACATGCGCTCGGCCGGGATCGATTTCCTGACCATGGGCCAATATCTCCAGCCGACCCCGCGCCATGCGACGGTCGAGGAATATGTCACGCCGGCGGCGTTCGAGGCCTATGCCGCGATCGCCCGGGCCAAGGGCTTCCTCCTTGTCGCCGCGTCGCCGCTGACGCGCTCAAGCTACCACGCCGGCGACGATTTCAAGAAGATGCAGTCGGCTCGCAACGCGCGAGCCGCGCGGGCAGGGGGCATTCCCGCCTGATGCCGCGGCACAGCGAGACCCGCTTTCTGCCTTATTCCCCGGAGCAATTGTTCGACCTCGTCGCCGACGTCTCCCGCTACGACGAGTTCCTGCCCTGGGTGGTCGCGGTACGGGTCCGCTCCAGCAGCGAGACCGAGACGGTCGCCGACCTCGTTGTCGGCTTCAATGCCTTCAAGGAGCGCTTCACCAGTCGCGTTCAGAAGGAAAAGCCCACGCCGGAACGAGAGCAGCACCGGATCATCGTCGATTATGTCGAGGGGCCGCTCAAATATCTCCACAACGAATGGCGCTTCGAACCCGCCGCGGGCGGCACCGACGTCGGCTTTTCGGTCGATTTCGCCTTCAAGTCGCGGATTTTCGAGGCGCTCGCCGGACAGATGTTCGATCGCGCGCTCAGGCGGATGATCTCGGCGTTCGAACAGCGCGCCGCCGCGCTCTACGGCAGCAGCAGGTCGAGCGCGCAGAGCGCCGCCTGAAGGCGGATCCCCGAGCGGCCCTCAGACGCATCGAACACCTGGCTGTCGGCCATGACGTCATCCGGGCCGTCCTGGGCGGTGGCGCGGGCGAACACCACCATACCGACCGGCTTGCCTGGCGACCCGCCGTCGGGACCGGCAATCCCGGTGATGGCGACCGCGACGTCGGCACCCGAGGCGTTGAGCGCGCCCTGCGCCATCGCCCAGGCGGTCGCCACACTGACCGCCCCGAACGTGTCGATGACGTCCTGATTGACCTGCAGGCGGTTGATCTTGGCTTGGTTGGAATAGGTCACGAAGCCGGCCTCGAACACGTCGGACGCTCCGGGCACTTCGGTGATCGCCGCGCTGACCAGCCCGCCTGTGCAGCTTTCGGCGACCGCGATTCGCCGACCGGCGGCGCGATTTGCGTCGACCACTTCCTTGGCCTTGGCCGTCAGTTCGTCGGGCAGAAGCGACGTCATTGCGGCAACCGCACACTGGCGATGGCCTGGGCGGCGATGCCCTCGCCGCGGCCGGTGAAGCCGAGCCGTTCGGTCGTGGTCGCCTTGAGGCTGACCCTCTCGAGGGGCAGAGCGGCGATGTCGGCGATACGCTGGCGCATGGCCTCGCGATATGGGCCCAGCCGCGGCTGTTCGCAAATCACCGTGCAGTCGAGATGGTCGATGATCCCGCCGCGCTCCCTCACCAGCGCCACTGCATGGGCCAGGAAAAGGTCGGACGAAGCGCCTTTCCATTGCGGGTCCGTCGGCGGGAAATGAAAGCCGATGTCGCCTTGCGCAATCGTCCCGAGCAAGGCGTCGGTGATGGCGTGGAGCACGACGTCGGCATCGCTGTGGCCGGACAGGCCGCGCTCGCTCGGGATGGCGATCCCGCCCATCATGATCGGCCCTTCGCCGGCGAAGGCGTGGACGTCGAAGCCCATTGCCGTGCGTGGTACGAGGCGCGCGGCGAGCAGCGCTTCGGCACGTTGGAAATCTGTCGGCGTGGTCAGCTTGTCGAGATCGGCCGAGCCTTCGACAGTGGCGACTTTGAGCCCGGCCGCGACGAGAATGGAACTCTCGTCGGTGGCGGTGCTGGGCCCGCCCACCGCGATGGCACGGAGCAGCTCCCCGACATGGAACGCCTGCGGGGTCTGGACCCTCAACATGCCGCGACGGTCGACCATCGCGTCCAGCGCCCCGCTCCCCAGCGCCAGCGTGTCCGCCACCGGCAGCACCGGCACCGCCCCGGCCCCTCCCTCCAGCGCATCGAGCAAGGAGTCGATGACGTGCGGTGGACAGAAGGGGCGGGCGGCGTCGTGGACGAGTACAATCCCGTCGCTGAGCCCGGCGAGGCCATTGCGGACGCTGTCGTGCCGCTCGGCGCCGCCGATGATGAGCGTGACGTCACGCCCGTTCAATGCCGCCCGGGCCATGTCGTCCTGGCCTGCGCCGATCACCACGCGCACGGCCTCGACCCGCGGATGACCGGCGAGCGCATCGACGGCATGGGCAAGCACCGCCTTGCCGCCGATTACGCGATACTGCTTGGGCACGTCGCCGCCCATCCGGCTGCCCGATCCGGCGGCGACGATGATGGCGGTGACGTTTGGGTCGGCAGCTGGCATCGGCGGCGCCTTGCCCGCATCCGGCCCGTCCTGTAAAGGCGCGCCTTCCCATGCCCAAGCTGAAGCCCATCT
>DASTDT010000131.1:0-5977 GCA_035710225.1 Sphingomicrobium sp. | reverse complement strand
AACGATGGCGACGAATTCGGCGCGATTGTAAGCCACCCCCCCGCCCGTTCCGCCGAGCGTGAAGCTGGGCCGGATGATCGACGGAAGTCCTGTCCGCTCAAGCACTTGCAGCGCGTCTTCGAGACTATGTGCGATGCCGCTTTTCGCGCTTTCGAGGCCGATTCGGTCCATCGCCTCGCGGAATTTCTGCCTATCCTCGGCCTTGTCGATCGCCTCGGCCTGGGCGCCGATCAGCTGCACGCCGTGCTTCTTGAGCACGCCCGTCCGGTCGAGCGTCAACGCCGTGTTGAGCGCCGTCTGGCCGCCCATCGTCGGCAATAGCGCGTCGGGCTTCTCCGCCTCGATGATCCGCTCGACGATCTCCGGCGTGATCGGCTCGATATAGGTCGCGTCGGCCAGCTCCGGGTCGGTCATGATCGTCGCCGGGTTGCTGTTCACGACGATGACCCGATAGCCCTCCTCCTTGAGAGCTTTCAGCGCCTGCGAACCCGAATAATCGAACTCCGCCGCCTGGCCGATGACGATCGGGCCAGCGCCGATGACGAGGATCGAGGAAATGTCGGTGCGGCGGGGCATTAGCTTTCCTTGAACTCGATCTTGTCGACGATGACCGGCTTCAGCCGATGGCGCTTGGCCCAGCGGATGACGCAGCTGCGTTGTGCCGGCGTGGCGGACGGTGCGACGACGAACAGCAGGCGTTTCTCGCTCTCGTCCTGGAACAGCTCGCCAAGCGCCAGCCCGCAGGAGAGGCCGAGGCTGTTGAGCTCGGCCTGCCCATGCATCCGCGGAGCGACGCAGGCAGAGAGCAGGAAAACGAACGAGAGGGCGACGTGCAAGCGCATCAGCGAGTCACCTGCAAGCCCTGCTTGTGCAGATCGTCGTAGATGCAGTTGGTCTTTGTGCCGGTCTGGACATCCTCGCCCGGCACGTACGCCGCCCATCGCGCATTGGCCTTGGTCGGCTTGAAATCGCGGATTCCGCATCTCTCCGCTGCGGCGACGATCTGTTCCGGAGTCGCCCACAGCGCGTCCTCGCCGGCATCCGGGTCGAAGCCGCAGGAAGCCGTGCACAGCAGGAAAGCGGCTGCGAGCCTCACCGCATCATCCCCACGAACTTCTCGAACAGATAGAAGCTGTCCTGCGGCCCCGGGCTCGCTTCGGGGTGATACTGCACGCTGAACGCCGGCTTGTCGGTCAGCTCGATCCCGCAATTGCTGTCGTCGAACAGACTGACGTGAGTTTCGCGAACATTGGCGGGCAGTCCTTCGCGTTCCACGGCAAAACCGTGGTTCATGCTGGTGATCTCGACCCGCCCGTCCTCCAGCCTTTTCACCGGATGGTTGGCGCCGCGGTGGCCCTGGAACATCTTGGCCGTTCGCCCGCCGACGCTCAGGGCCAGCAGCTGGTGGCCAAGGCAGATGCCGAACAAAGGCTTGCCCGTCTCCAGCAGCTGCTTGATCAGCGGCACCGCATATTCCCCCGTCGCCGCCGGATCGCCCGGCCCATTCGACAGGAAGAAACCGTCGGGCTCCAGCGCCATGACCTCGTCGAAGCTGGCGGTCGCCGGGACCACCGTCACCCGCGCCCCGGCCTCGACCAAATTGCGGAAGATGTTGCGCTTGGAGCCATAGTCGATGGCGACGACATGCGGCCGCCCCTCACCCGCGCCATCCATGCGATAGCCCTCGCCGAGCTGCCATTTCCCGCCGCTCCACGCCTCGAGCTGCCGCCGCGACACTTCACGGGCCAGGTCCATGCCTTCGAGCCCAGGCCATTCCGACGCCAGTCGGCGAAGCTCGGCAATATCGAAATAGCCGTCGGCCCGATGGGCGATGGCGATCGTCGGCGGACCTTCGCGCCGAACCAGCCGGGTCAGCGCGCGCGTATCGACTCCTGAGATGCCGATCCGCCCGGTCGCCGCCATCCAGCCCGAATAATCCTGCCCGGCGCGGAAATTGCTCGGTCCGGTCACTGCTTCGCGCACGATGCAGCCCAATGCGTGGGCGTCGTCGGCCTCGACGTCCTCCTCATTGGCGCCGACGTTGCCGATGTGGGGGAAGGTGAAGGCGATCACCTGGCGCGCATAGGAGGGGTCGGTCATCACCTCCTGGTACCCGGTCATGGCGGTGTTGAAGCACAGCTCCCCGACCGCCTGGCCTTCCGCCCCGAAGCCCCGGCCCCAGATCGTCCGCCCGTCCGCGAAAACGATCACGCCGGTCGCTCCATCTGGGTGCGCAGGCGCGGTTTTCGGATCGGCCACGGGGTCAGGCTCCTCAAACGGTAGATCGGCGATGTCGCTAAGCGATGGGCGCTATGCGCTTTGGCGGCGGCGGTCAACGCCTGTGCAAGCGCGTCGCCGCCGATTAGGACATATGGTTTCCAGACGAGGACAAAATGATTCGCGACGACATCAAGGCCGCGCTGGTGAGCGCAATGAAAGGCGGCGACCGCGAGGGGACCGCCGCCATCCGGCTGATTCAGTCGGCGCTGACCAACCGCGACATCGAGCTTCGCACCGCCTCGTCCAAACCCGACGACGACACCTTGGTTACGGACGTCCTCCAGAAGATGATCAAGCAGCGCCGCGAATCCGTCACCCTCTACCGCCAGGGAGGCCGCGAGGAGCTGGCGGCCAAGGAGGAAGCTGAGATCGCGGTGATCGAGCGCTTTCTCCCCGCGCAACTCGGCGAAACGGAGGCCAAGACCGCCATCGACGGGATCGTCGCCGAGCTGGGGGCGGCCTCGATGAAGGACATGGGCCGCGTCATGGCCGAAGTGAAGGCGCGGCTCGGCACAAGTATCGAGCCGGCCCGTGCGAGCGCGATGGTGAAAGCGGCGCTGGCGGGGTGACCCTCTCCCCCGCCTGGCTCGACGAGCTTCGCGCCCGCACCACGCTCAGCGCGGTCATTGCGCCATCGGTCAAGCTCACCAAGGCAGGGCGCGAGCACAAGGCGTGCTGCCCGTTTCACTCCGAAAAGACCCCCAGCTTCACCGTCAATGACGAGAAGGGTTTCTACCATTGCTTCGGCTGCGGCGCTCATGGCGACGCCATCCGCTTCCTCACCGATCAGCGCGGAATGCCGTTTATGGATGCGGTGAAAGAGCTTGCCGCCAAGGCCGGAATGGAAGTCCCCGCGCCGGACCCGCGCGCCCAGGAACGCGCCGAGAAGAGTGCCGGTTTGCATGACGTCATGGCGGCAGCGCAGGCGTGGTTCGTCGAGCAGCTGGCCGGGATCGAGGGCGCGGCCGCGCGCGACTACCTCGCCAAGCGCGGGATCGACGCGGCGACCACGGCCCGCTTCGGCATCGGCCTCGCTCCCGAGGGACGCGGCAAATTGAAATCCGCCCTCGCCCGCTTCGGCGAAGACGCGTTGGTAACGAGCGGGATGCTCATCCGTCCCGAGGAGGCCGGCAAGGACACGTACGACCGCTTCCGCGGGCGGCTGATGATCCCCATCCGCGACGTGCGCGGCCGGGTCATCGCGTTCGGCGGACGAATCCTGGGCGACGGAGAGCCCAAATATCTCAATTCGCCCGACACACCCCTCTTCGACAAGGGCCGCACGCTCTACAACATCGACCGCGCCGGTCCGGCGTCGCGCAAGGCCGGGCGGCTAATCGTGGTCGAAGGATATATGGACGTCATCGCCCTCGACCGCGCCGGTGTTGCGGAAGCGGTGGCGCCCAACGGCACCGCGGTCACCGAGCACCAGTTGATGCGCATGTGGCGCCTCGATCCGCAGCCGGTGCTGTGTTTCGACGGCGACTCGGCCGGCCAGAAGGCGGCGATCCGCGCCGCCCTTCGCGCCCTCCCCTTCCTCGCGCCCGACCGCACCTTGCGCTTCGTCGCCTTGCCCGCCGGCCAGGACCCTGACGACCTTCTCCGCTCCAACGGCGCCGACGCGGTCCGCGCCGCGCTTGCCGAGCCCGAGCCGCTGGTCGAGCGGCTGTGGCGCCACGAGGCCGAGGCGGAGGCGCTCGACACGCCCGAGGCGCGCGCAGGTCTGAAGGCTCGGCTGATGGAGCATAGCGGGGCGATCGGCGACCCCAATGTCCGAATGCTCTACCGCGACGAGTTCCTTCGCCGGTTCGACGCCCTTGTCCGCCCCGAGCGCGACTCGCGCCGCCCGTTCGAGCCGCGACGGCAATGGAAGAAGGGCCGCGACGGCCGCTGGGCCCCGCCCCCGGCCCCGACCAGCGACGTCGCCAGGGCAATCGGCTCGGGCGGGATCGACGCGCCAACCGCGCGCGCACTGGTCGACGGCTTCGTGCTCTACCCCGAGGCGCTCACCCTCCATCTCGAGGCGCTCGCCCATCTCGCCATGAGCGACAAGGCCAGCGCGGCCTTGCGCGACCGGCTGGTCGAAGCGGCGATGAGCGGCGCCGAGCTTGATCGCGACGAGCTCGCCACCATATTGGCAAGCGAAGGCGCGTCGGGGCCCAGTCCCGCGCGCCCGGCCATGGGTTTCTCCTTCACTCGCCGCGACAGCGATCCGGCCCGCGCGCTCAGCGATCTGGCGGCGGCGGTCGAGATCGTCGCCGCGGCCGAAGAAGTGGAAAAAGCGCTGGCCGAGGCAACCGAGCGCCTCAAGCGTCAGTTGACGGACGAGGCCTATGGCGAGCAGCAGCGCCTCATCGAGGCCCGGGCACGATTAAAGGACAGGCTGGCGTCTCTCGCCGGCAATGAGTAAGCGGACGCGCAAATGGCCAAACATGACACTCCAGAGACGGACACCGACAGCGGCGATGCGCCGCTGATCGACCTCAACGACGCGACCGTGAAGAAGCTGATCGCGCGCGCCAAGAAGAAGGGCGTGATCACGGTCGACGAATTGAACGCGGCCCTTCCTTCGGACCAGATGAGCCCCGACCAGATCGAGGACATCATGTCCGCCATCTCCGAGATGGGCGTCCAGATCGTCGAGAACGACGACAGCGACGACGAGGACAAGGAGCCCGAGCCCGAGGACGAGGTCGATCCGATCGACGAGGGCGGCTCCCCCCGCCCGGCAGTCGCCACCAAGAAGGAAGCGGTCGACCGCACCGACGACCCGGTGCGCATGTACCTGCGCGAGATGGGCGCGGTCGAACTGCTCAGCCGCGAGGGCGAGATCGCCATCGCCAAGCGTATCGAGGCCGGCCGCGACACGATGATCTGGGGCCTGTGCGAAAGCCCGATCACCTTCAACGCCATCATCGAATGGTCGAACAACCTCAACGAAGGCACCATGCAGCTGCGCGAGATCCTCGATCTCGAGGCGATGCTGTCGAAGGGCCCCTCGGCCGAGCAGATCGTCGAGGGCGAGGAAGGCGGCGACGACGACGAGATCAGCGAGAAGACCGCCGGCCCGTCGATCAAGGAAGAAGAGGATATCGTCGAGGAGCCTACGGCCGAGGACGAGGAGGACGAGCTCACCGAGCGGCGCACCCCCAAGCCGGTCGAGGAGGAGGACGAGGACAACACCCTCTCGCTCGCGCAGATGGAGGAAACCCTCAAGCCGATGGCGCTTGAGAAGTTCGCCGGCATCACCGCTTTGTTCAAGAAGTTCTCGAAGCTGCAGCAGGCCCGTCTCGAGGCGCTCGCCGCCCGCACCGACTTCGCTCCGGCCGACGAGAAGAAGTACCAGAAGCTCTCCGAGCAACTCACCGCCGAGGTCGAGAGCGTCCAGTTCCACGCCGCCAAGATCGAATATCTCGTCGACCAGCTCTATTCCTATAACCGCCGCCTGACCGCGCTCGGCGGCCAGATGCTGCGCCTGGCCGAGCGCCACCGCGTCCCCCGCCGCGCCTTCCTCGACAGCTACATGGGCTCCGAGCTCGACGACCGCTGGCTCAAGCGCGCCGCCAAGATCGACAAGAAGTTCGCCGCCTTCGCCGCCGCCGAAGCCGACAGCGTCGAGCGCATCCGCACCGAGATCGGCGAGATCGCCCAGGCCGTCGGCACCTCGCTTCCCGAGTTCCGCCGGATCGTCAACCAG
>DASTDT010000130.1:0-4381 GCA_035710225.1 Sphingomicrobium sp. | reverse complement strand
GACGTGCTCGACGCGCCGTTCGCCTTCTCGGGCCCATGCATGCACGAGGCGATCTTCAGCGACAAAGGATTCGCGGCAGGCTTTTCCACGCTCGACGTCGCCAAGGCGCTGATCGACGAAGGTTTCCACCCGATGACTATGTATTTCCCGCTGGTTGTCCACGGGGCGATGCTGATCGAGCCCACCGAGACCGAATCGAAGGCCGGCCTCGACCAGTTCATCGCCGCGTTGCGAGGGATCGTCGAGAAAGCGAAGGCGGGCGATCCTGAGCTCAAGGCCGCACCGGTTTACGCTCCGCGGCGCCGGCTCGACGAGACCCTGGCGGCGCGCAAGCCCGTGCTGGCCTACCAGACGCCCGCGCCCGACGGGGCCGGCGCGGCACCGCTGGCGGGGGGCGGCTGATGAGCTGGGACGGCGCGTTCGCGGCGGTCAATGTCGTCGCCTTCGGCGGCTGGCTGCTGATCGTGGCCGGCCCGCGCGGGCCAAGGACGATGGCGCTCGTCCTTTACCTAGGCGTGGGCCTGTTGTGCTTCAGCTACGCACTGATGGCGGTCGGACTGCACAGCGGCTGGTTCGAAGCGAACCGGCTGCCCGGAGCGCCGCCTGCCAATTTGCTCGATTACAACATCGCCGGGCTTCGCAACCTGTTCCTGAGCGACGGCGGCCTGGTGCTCGGCTGGACCCACTACCTCGCGTTCGACCTGTTCGTCGGCCAGTGGATCGCAAGAGACGCGGACAACAAGGGATTTTCGCGGTTGGTCCAGCTTCCGATCCTGTTCCTAACCCTGATGCTTGGTCCGGCCGGACTATTCGTGTGGCTGATTGTCCGCGAGCGGCGCGCTCGCCGCGCCAATGGCTGAGCCCAGCCTGCCGCCCTACACGATGGGCGACCTGGCTGCCGGAGCCAAGCGCCGGGCGCCCGCCGCCGCGCGCAATGTCGAGCCGATAGGCGATGTACTCGCGGGGTGGCTGCCGCCGAGCGGACTGGTGCTGGAAGTGGCCAGCGGGACCGGCGAGCATGCGCTGGCGTTTGCGAGGCGATTCCCGGCGCTTTCCTGGCAGCCGACCGATCCCGACCCGCTGGCGCTGTCGTCGATAACGGAGTGGGCCAAAGACGGCACGCCCAATCTGCGGCCGCCGCTCGCCCTCGATGCGGCCTCGGCCGACTGGCCGCTTGCGCGGGCCGACGCCATCCTCAACATCAATATGGTCCATATCAGCCCGTGGCCGGCCGCGCTTGGCCTGCTCGACGGCGCGCGCCGACTACTCGGCCCGGGCGGACGGCTGATTCTTTACGGGCCGTGGCTCGAAGAGGGCGTGAGCGCAGCGGCATCCAACCTCGCGTTCGACCGCGACCTGAAGGCGCGCAACCCCGAATGGGGATTGCGGACCGTCGAGCAATTTGCCGCCGAGGCTCAGGCGCGCGAATTCGGCCTCATCGAGCGAAGACACATGCCGGCGAACAACCTTATGCTTCTTTTCGAGCGCCTCGTTCGCTGATCTTCCACCGCTCGTCCGCCCACAGCGCAGCGAAAATGACCAGCGCGGCCAGCATCCAGCCGCCGAGCACGTCGCTCGGCCAATGGACTCCCAGCCAGGGTCGGGTCAGCCCGACGAGTGCGGCCAGAGCGATGGCCGCCGGCACCGACCATCCGCGGTGACGCCGCGGCAAGGCGAACAGGGCGATCGCGACGAGCACGGTCATGGTGTTGGCGGCGTGTCCACTCGGGAAGCTGAAGCTGTGCGTTTCCACCGGGTGAAGCGCGAGCTCCGGCCGCTCCCGCCCGAGCAGGATCTTGAAACCGTCGAGGAGCAGCCGCTCCACCACGACGATGACGAACAGCAAGGCGGCTGAATGTCGCCGCCCGATCGCGAAGAGCACGGCCACAACCACAGCACTGACCGGAAGCAAGATGAAGGCGTTTCCGAACAGGCTTAGCCAAGCCGGCAATTCGGTAAGTAGCGGATGGGCCTGGCGAAGCTTCACCGCCTCGGCAACGACCCTGAGATCGACATCGTTTTGCGGCCCTCCTGTCCAGGCGGCAATGAGCAGGACGATCGCTCCGACGAGCGGGAGAAGCAGCATGGCGTAAGTGCGTGGCATGGCCGCCACGCCTAAACGAAGATTTTACCCTGCGCTGCTATTTTCCCGCGAATGGACGAAAGCAGCCAATCGCAAAACCGGCGCTCGCGCCGCTCCAACGTTCTCATGGCGGCCTCCGTCGAGTTCGAAGGGACAAGCGTTCCGGTAAAGCTTCGCAACCTGTCGAAGGACGGGGCGCTGGTCGAAGCCGGCACGCTTCCGCCGGTCGGCACCCGGGTGCACTTTCGCAAGGGCGAACTGGCGCTGTCCGGCCACGTGGCTTGGGAAGCGGGAAAGAGGGCGGGAATCGCCTTCGATTGCCCGCTCGACCCGGAAATGGTCCTTCGCCATGTGCCCCGGCCAAGTCCGCGACCGTGCCTGGATCACCGCCGCCCCCGCTTGCGCGGCCAGGAACTGTCCCCGGGCGAGCGCAAACTTGGCGAAGACTGGATCTTCGGGATTCCGCTCCCGCGCCTGGGGGACTGACGCCAGGCTCAGGCGGCCCCGGTCTGCTCCCGGATCGAGTGAAGCCACTCGACCAGCTCCGGAAGCGCAAGCAAGCGATTGAAGGTGAGGCCGACATGGCCATCGCCGCGCCACCGCAGAGAGGCTGCCAGCGGCGTCATTCCGGGGAGCGTTACTGCGAGGTCGTTGGCCGCTTCGGCGGACAGTTCGCCGGCCAGCTTCACGCCGCCCTGCGAAATATCGCAGACTCGCATGCGGTGGATCGCCGCGCCATCGCGCACGATGGCCTGGCAGTCGATTTCGATTCTCGGCATTCGCGGCCTCGTCCGGTCGTCTCCGTTCGAAAGCACGTCGAGGATGTCGACCGGCGCGTCGAACGCGACACCGACCGTGCCATCCTCGACCCAGGCGACCGAGCCGGGAACAGACATCCCCGACTTCAATTCGATCACCACGGGGATTCCGACCGACAAGGTGGAATAGGGGTGGATCGACATTCCGCCCGAGGAGATGTTCTTGATCAGACAAAGCTCCCGCCGCTCCGCGATCGAGATCGCGCCGACCCGGAATAATGTCAGGTGGCGCGGATCGCTGCGGCGATTGGGCGGCGGCGGTGGCGGCGGCTCGTGACCGAGGGAGATGCTGGTGTTCTCGAACGAAAGATCTTGCATCCCGAACTCCAGCGTCGCGGCGAGGCAGCGAGTGAAGACCATGGCTATTGCAAAAGCGTTACCGAGCGGTTGCAGAACGGTCCACGCTGACCAAATTTGCGACGCATGTGGAGCGGGGGTTGGTGAGCCGTGCTGGATTCGAACCAGCGACCTACTGATTAAAAGTCAGTTGCTCTACCGACTGAGCTAACGGCCCGCTGCGATGCGCCGCCGCGCTTAGCCCCGTCCGCGGCGCCGGGCAAGGCGCGCGGCGAGGTGGCGGGCGCTGAGAGGCCCGGCGACCCGCCAATCGGGCGAGACGGCCGCGAGCGGCAAGAGTGCGAACGTCCGCTCGGCGAGGAGCGGGTGAGGGATGGCGAGGCGGCGAGAGCGAAACGTGCCGCCGCTCCAGGCGAGAATGTCGAGATCGAGAACCCGCGCCGCCCAGCGGCGTCCACGGCGCCGTCCGAACGCCTGTTCTATCGCCTTGAGTGCAGCCAGCAGTGCGGGCGGCTCAAGCGCGCTCTCGACCAGGGCGACCGCATTGGCGAAATCGCGTCCTGCGCCGCCCGCCGCCGGATTGATGACGATCGGCGACGAATCGAACAGGCCGAAGTGGCGATCGAGCTCGGCGATCGCGGCGGCGACCACCGCCGGTGGGCGGCCATGGCGGCCGTGGGGGCGGTTCGAGCCGATGCCGATGGCGTAGAGGTGGTCCACGTCCCCACCTGTCACCGCGGGGCGGTCGAAGCAATCCGCAGGCGCGAACCGGATTGCTTCGTCACCCGCTTCCCCGCATTGACGAAGAGTGACTTGCGCCCCCGCCGACCTGTCGCCCATTCCGCGGGCCGAGGCGCCCCGCGACTGCCCACTGTGCCCGCGCCTGGTCGCCTTCCGGCATCAGTGTCGAGCCGAGCATCCCGAATGGTGGAATGCGCCGGTTCCGGCGTTTGGGGACTCCTCTGCCTGGCTGGCCATCGTCGGACTGGCGCCCGGCAAGCACGGCGCCAATCGGACCGGGCGGCCGTTCACCGGCGATTATGCGGGCGAACTGCTTTACGCGACATTGCGGAAGTACGGTCTGGCGGAAGGCGTATATGGCGCCGATCCTGCCGACGGGCTTCGGCTAAAGGGCGCGGTCATCCTCAACGCCGTCAAATGCCTGCCGCCCGCCAACAAGCCC
>DASTDT010000129.1:0-2724 GCA_035710225.1 Sphingomicrobium sp. | reverse complement strand
GCCCGCATCTCCCGAAACCCGCAGCGGCGTGCTCCAGCTGGCCGGTGGCGCTTATGCCTATTTGCCGCGCGGGCTGGACCGCTCGCCGCGCCCTCTTCTCGTCGCGCTTCATGGCGCGGGCGGGGAGCCGGCGGACGTGCTTGCGGCGTGGCGCGCCTACGCCGACCAGCACCGCATCGTCTTGCTCATCCCGCGCTCGATCAAGGGGACGTGGGACATGGTCGAGGATCTGAAGTCGCGATTGGGCGCGGAGATGAATGTACAGCCGCGATACGGCAAGGATCTGCAGGCGCTGGACGACGCCCTCGGGGCCCTGTTTGCCAAGGTTGCCATCGACCCCCGGCGCATCGGACTGGTCGGCTTCTCCGACGGTGCCAGCTACGCCTTGAGCGTCGGCACCGCCAACCCGCGGCTGTTTTCCGCGATCATCGCCCTGTCGCCCGGCCATTCCTTCACGATGAAATATGACAAGGCCCAGCGCATCTTCGTCGCCCACGGCGAGCGCGACCAGGTGCTTCCGTTCACCAACGCCCGGTCCATCGTCGCCCGGTTGCGCGGCCGCGGCATGGACGTCCAGTTCGAGCCGTTCGAGGGCCGCCACGAAGTGCCGCTCACAATCCGCGACAAGGCCATCGCCTTTTTCGTGAAAGAGGATGTCTAGCGGCGGCGGATTTCGACGCGGCGGTTCTGGACCTCGCGAACGCCGTCCTCGGTGGCGATCAGCGGCGCGTCCTCGCCCACCCCCGCGACCGATATTCGGGATCGCGCGATGCCCTTGCCGGCAAGATAATCGGCGACGATCCGCGCCCGCTCGAGCGAAGCGCGGCGATTGTACGCCGACGATCCGGACCGGTCGCTGTGACCGGTGATGGAGATTTGACGAGAATCGGCCGCGTGAGCCGCAGCAAAGGCATCGAGGGTCGCCGCTGAATCGCGCGAGACCTCGCTCTTGCCCCAATCGAAAAAGACCAGCGTAACGCCATCGGGCGTAGCGGTCTGGAGCATCAGCGCGGCAAGCAACATCGCTCCACGCTTAAAGGCGGGCCGCTCATGTGGCAATCAGCCCGTGCGCGCGCAACGCCGACAGGATGGCGTTGACCGTCGCATCGCTGGCATGGTTGGCAATTGCCGCCGCTTGAGCGCCGACCACTTTGGTGCCGTCGATCGCGAGCGTCTTCCCGCGCAGGTTCCCGACGCTCCACGACGTCCCGTCAAAGCTTGCCGTGCATCCCTGCGAGCGGTCGAGGACCTCCATCCCCGGGACGGCCGCGACAAAGCGCCAGCCGCCCTCGGTAAAGCCCGCCAGCGCCAGCGCCTGCCCCGTCCACACCCCCGTCGGCGCGCTTCCGATCACATAGCAGTCGCCCGGCGTCGGAGTCGCCGGCGGAGCGTTGCGGCCAACTTCGAGAACCGCCGCGGCGACCACAAGGTCCAGGCTGGCCAAAGACTCATTATGCGTGAATTCCTTCTGCAGTTGGCCAGGCGAGAGGAACGGAAGGGACAAGCGAGTGCTGTTCGTCATGGTCATGCCTCGATGGTTAGGATTGCGGGCCGCGACAGGCCGAGCGCTCCGGCCTGGCGGACTTCGATCGTCAGCAGCGGGCCGAGCCCGGCCAGGTCCGCTGCTTCAATCTGGCAGGCGGTTTCGCCGACAGAGCGCTCGATCGCCTTATCGCTTCCCGAAACGGTGATACGGTAGCCTTGGAAGTCCGCATCGGCCATCGCCTCGACACCGTCGAGCCATGCCCAGCCGCCGCGCGCTCGCCCGACCCACGACAGCAGCAGCCGGCCAGCCGGATCGCGCCGCGCGGCCAGATGGCACGGCGACAGCGGCCGCACGCTTCACCCAGCGCGATGCGCGCGACACTTGGCGGCTCTTCCGCGTTGGCGGGTCCGTAGGCTGTTACCGTCACCGTGCCGCCGAGATGACCGGCGGCGAGCGGAATCGTGGCCAGCGCGGACTACCAGCTCCTCGATGTCTCGCATCTCGGCGTGACGCCGAAGGAGCGCGATCGCCAAAGCGTTCGAATATTCGCGAATGACCGAATCGTCGCCGCTGCGGGCACGCACCGTCTTTTCTGTTCCGCACATCGCCCGCTCGAGCAGTACCAGCTCGAGCTTGGCATAGCCTTCCCGAACCGCCTGTCCCCAGCGCGCTCGAAACGACGCGTCCTCGCGCCGCTTGCGATAGGCCGTAATGGGGCGGAAGCCCGCCGCCTTGGCCGATCGGGTGACGTTGCAGGTGTTGGCCAGCGTGTCGAAGAAGATATCGAGCTGCTCGTCGCTAATGTCCTGCTTGCTCACCGCCCGCCGCCGCGGGCTCGACCCGCCGTCGAGCTTCAGCGGCACGCCGGCACCCTCGACGCTTACCAGTTTGACCAATTGTCCCTCCCGCCGCCGCCCGCCACCGAACCCGCCCAACGGCGCAGCGGAGGACCAAACGCATTCGGGCCGGTCCGCAATGAAGCGGCCGGCCCGAATCGGTATTTTCGAATATGCCTTTCGTTTACCCAAGCAGCGTCACGATGTCAAGCACTTTCGTGCCTATTTGGTTATTATAGCTCGATCAGCTTGTCGGGGATTTCGTTGCGGTCGGTCGCTTCGCGCGGGAAATGGTTGGCCAGGACCGCGCCGATCAGGCCGATGGCGGCGATGATCCCGTCGGCGGGCCGGCCGGCCTTCACCTCGGTCACCAGCGCGGCCATCGCCTCGCCCCAGGTGTCG
>DASTDT010000128.1:0-3373 GCA_035710225.1 Sphingomicrobium sp. | reverse complement strand
GCGTACCGGCTTCCCTCGCCGGGCGAGGTGCTGATCGATTCCGCGCTCGCCGAACGGCTGTCGCTGCGCTCCGGCAGCCGCCTGCACTACGGCACTGCCGACTTCACCGTTGCAGGAACGATCGCCGACGAGCCTGACCGGGTGGGGGAGGGTTTTACCCTTGGGCCTGTTGCTCTGGTGTCGCTCGATGGCCTCGCTCGCACCGGGCTGATCCAGCCCGGCAGCCTTTACGAGAGCAAATACCGCCTTCGCCTGCCGCCGGGCGGTGACTCCAGAGCCGTGCGCGACCGGCTCGAGCAGCGCTTCGCCGCCGAGACCTGGGAATATAAGGACCATGAGCGCGCCGCGCCGGGCGCAGGGCGATTCTTCGAGCGCATGGGCCAGTTCCTCGCGCTCATCGGCCTGGCCGCTTTGGTGATCGCCGGAATCGGGGTCAGCAACGGCGTCGGCTCCTATCTCGCCGCCAAGCGCGGCGGAATTGCGACGCTCAAGGTGCTCGGAGCGCGCGCCGCCGACATCGAGCGCATCTATCTGCTCCAGGTTGGAGCGGTGGCACTTATGGCGATCGCCGCTGGGCTGATCGTCGGTGCCTTGCTTCCACCGCTGCTAGTCGCCGTCGCTGGGGACTTACTGCCGGTCGCCCCCGGCTTCCGGCTCCATCCGCTGCCGCTTGCCACAGCGGCCGCGTACGGCCTGTTGATCGCGCTCGTCTTCACTATTCCGCCGGTCGCCCGGGCGCGTAACCAGCCGGCGGCAGCGATCTTTCGCTCCAACGTCGAGCAGCGCCGGCGGTTTGACGGCCGCACCATCGCTATTGTCGCCAGCGCGTTGGCGGCGATGGTCGCGCTTGCGCTCACCACCGCCCGAGAGCCTTTGTTCTCCGCCGGCGTGCTGGGCGCGGTCGGCGGGGCGCTGCTACTCCTGCTGTTGCTCGGCTGGGCTTTGGCCAGGATTGCCAAGCGCCTGCCTCGACCGCGACGGCCTTTGCTCCGGCTCGCGCTCGCCAACCTGCATCGGCCCGGTTCGCAGACGATCGCGCTTGTCGTCGCGCTCGGGCTCGCACTGACCCTTTTCGTCACGCTCGCCGCGATCCAGACCAGCCTTTCGTCCGAAATCAGGCGGACCGTGCCGGAGCGCGCGCCCAATCTGTTCGTGCTCGACATTCCGAAGGACGGGGAGGGGGCGTTCCGCTCGGCGGTCGAGGCCCGCGCCCCTGGCGCCGAGATCAACGTCGTGCCCTCGCTACGCGGCACCATCACCGCCTTCCGCGACCAGCGCGTGGCGGATCTCAACGAGTTGCCCGACGGCGCCTGGTTCCTCCGCGGTGAGCGCGGAGTCACCTACAGTGCCGGCCTGCCCGAAGGCAGCGAACTGGTCGCCGGCCGCTGGTGGCCCGCGGGCTATCGCGGCGAGCCTTTGGTTTCGCTCGACGCGGAGGCGGCGCGCACGCTTGGCATCGGCGTCGGCGACACGCTCACCGTCAACATACTCGGCCGCGAGATCCGCGCGCGCATCGCCTCGCTCCGTAAGGTCAATTGGGACACGCTCGGCTTCAATTATGTGCTGGTCTTCACCCCCAGCACGCTGGCCGCCGCGCCGCATAACTTGACGGCCACGATCACCATGGCGCCGGGCCGCGACACGGCCGTCACGACCGCTTTGCTGGAACGCTTCCCGAGCGCGACGGTGATCGCGGTGCGCGACCTCACCGGCCGGGTCGGCACACTGCTCGATCAGATGTCGAGCGCGATCTTCGCAGCCGCGTCGATCGCCATCCTCGCGGGGATAGCGGTGCTGATCGGAGCGATCGCAGCCGCTCGCCAATCGCGCGCCTATGACAGCGTCATCCTGAAAACACTCGGCGCGACCCGGCGCCAGCTGCTCGTCGGCCAGGCGCTCGAGTTCGGACTGCTTTCGATCGTGCTCTGCGGTGTCGCCCTGGCGCTCGGCATGGGCGCTGCCTGGGCGGTCATCGTCCAGCTGTTCGAGTTCGGCTGGGCTCCCGACTGGGGCGTGGTCCTAGCGACGCTCGGCGGCGGTGCCCTGCTGACCTTGACGATCGGACTTTTGGGTTCGCTGCCCGTGTTGTCGGTGCGCGCGTCACAGGCGCTTCGCCAGCTTTAATACGGCTGGATTGCTTTGGCCCCGGGCGATAAGCATCGGTGTATGGATGTCAGGCGCAAGTCACCAAAGGTTGTCACCGCGCAGGATCAACATGAGGATCCGACCGAGGTCAAACGCGTCAGGCTGCTTGCTTCGCTGACCCTGATCGCCGGTGCTTCTCTCGTCCTTGGCCTGCCGTTCGCGCTCCGCGCCGGGGCCGAGTTTTTCCTGCCGGTCACGGCGGCGCTGGTGGTCGCCATCGCCCTGGTGCCGATGCTCGAATGGTTCGAGCGACGCGGTGTGCCTTCCAAGCTCGCATCGGCGCTGTGCTTGGTCATCTTCCTCGCCATCGCTACCTTCGCCATCCTTTCGATCGTGCTTCCGGCGATCGATTGGGTGCGACTGGTGCCAGCGCGGATCGACAATGTGACGGCGACGTTGCAGCCGGTGGTCGAGCTCTATGCCAACCTCGAGAAATTCGTCGAAAGCATCGCTTCGCGAATCGAGAGCTCAGCAGAGACCGGGCGCGAGGTGCGCATCGCCACGCCCAATTCGATGATGGGGATCATCGCGGCCTCCGCGCCGCACGCCGCCATTCAGTTATTCTTCGCGCTTCTGGTGATTTATTTTTTCCTCGCCGGCTGGACGGGAATGCGGCGGCGGACGATCCGAAGCCGGGGCAGCTTCGAGGGGGCGATGACCACCGCGCGGGTCATCCAGCAGGTGGTCGAGGCGACCTCGACCTACATCGGCACGATCACCATCATCAACGTCATCCTCGGCGCATTGACTGCGCTGATCCTGTGGCTGCTGGGCATGGATTCGCCGGTCATGTGGGGCGGCATTGTCGCCGTCCTCAACTTCATCCCGTATTTGGGTCCGATCGTCGCCTCGGCACTCTTGTTCATCGGCGCCCTGATGACCTTCCCCGACATCTGGACGGCGATGCTTCCGCCGCTGATCTTCCTTGCCCTCCATACGGTCGAGGCCAACGCCGTCACGCCGATGATCGTCGGCCAGAAGATCGAGGTGAACCCGCTCCTCATTCTCCTGTCCCTGAGTTTCTGGGCCTGGGTGTGGGGAACCACCGGCGCGCTGCTCGCGGTGCCGCTATTGATCATCATCAAGACCGTGTTCGCCGCCGCCGGCACGCCCGACATCGCCGGCTTCCTGTTCGAGGAAGGGAGCCTGACCCATGTCGGCGAGGAGGACGACAAGGACCCCGTTGACAGCGAAAGGGCCCCAGCCTAGTTGCCCGCCACCTGCGAGG
>DASTDT010000127.1:0-9096 GCA_035710225.1 Sphingomicrobium sp. | reverse complement strand
GTGGGCGCTGACGGGCTCGAACCGCCGACCCTCTCGGTGTAAACGAGATGCTCTACCAACTGAGCTAAGCGCCCTGTGACCGGACCGCCGATGCCATGAGCGCGGCGCCGCGGCAAGCGCGCGTCGCACGCCGCACCGGCTAGGAAAACGTCATTGGCATCGCCGCGGCGGTGCGGCAGACTGTCCCGGCAAGTGGTGGGCAATGGGTGACTTGAACGCTCGCAATGTCGCGCTGGGAGCGCTCATCACCAGCAATCTTGAAGTCCAGGGAGTAACAGATGCGTATTCATTGGTTCGCGGCGGTTTGCCTGACCCTGCCAGCCGGCCTTTCCGCGCAAGCGGCGACCGAGACGAATCCGGGCGAGGAACAGCCAGCCGCCAAGGTTTCCGCGGAGGAGGCCGCCGCCGTGGTCAATGCGCTCGCCACCGGTCTCGAGCAGAATTTCGTCTTTCCGGAGGTTGGCGCCGCGTATTCCGCGATGCTCCGGCGACGGCTCGGTGCGGGCGCCTACAACAATCTGTCCTCTAAGGAGGCGTTCGCCGAAGCGGTCACCGCCGATCTGCAGGCGTTGCACAAGGAAGGCCACTTGCGCCTGTTCGCGCCAAAGATTCCCGGCGCCAAACCCAAGTACCGGACGATGCCGAGCAGCGACGGGGCAATTGGCCGTTCCGGCTGGCTCGCCGATGGCGTTGCGTACATCGAATTGACGATGTTCCCGGGTGATCCCGCCACCCTCGAGAAGCTGGAGGCGTTCCTCAAAACGCACTCGGCGGCGGCAAGCCTGATCATCGATCTTCGCGGCCACCATGGCGGTGACGTCAAGGAAGCTGAGCTTATCGGCTCCTATCTGTTTTCGAAGGAGGCGGTCGTCGCCCATATGGATACGCGTGCCGCAGTGGACGCCGCCGGCCGTGGAGCGTTCGAGGACGGCCCCACGATGCGCCGGATCAGCGGCCCGCATGATGTCGTGCGCCGTGCCCATGTCGTATCTCCGGGACCGGCGACTCCGCTGCGGGAGGCCAAGGTGTTCGTGCTGACTTCGAAAAAGACCGTGTCGGCGGCGGAGGGGTTCGCGATGGGCTTGAAGCGGACCGGCCGGGCGACGCTGATTGGCGAAACGACACGAGGCGCAGGCAATTTCGGCGACCAGTATCCGCTTCCGAAAGGCTATTCGGCTTTCATCCCGGTCGGCCGCTCGTTCGATCCCGACACGGGCAAGGGCTGGGAAGGTACTGGCGTGAAGCCACATGTCGAAGTGCCCGCCGCCGCCTCGCTTGACGAGGCGCTGAAGTTGGCCGGCGCAAGCGTCACTGGCGAAGTTGCCCTTGCAAAGCTGAAGTAGGCGGCCGTGACCGGCGGGCGTCGGCGAGGCCCCGCATCGAAGTAAGGCCGGTGCCGCGAACGTCCCCAATCGATCGATCGCTGGATCTACAGCGTCCGGATCAGCTTGGCCGCGACCGCGATCCACGGCGGGTCGGCGATGACTTGCTGGCGCGTGCCGGCACCGTGGGGGAGCAGCTGCAGCCGGTTGCCCTCGCGGCCGATCAGCCGGCCGAACAGGAACCGGCCGGCCGGGCGGGGGACCAGCACGTCGCGGTTGAGCGCCTTGGCATAATCGGCGGGATCGAGCGGTTCGCACCAGATCTCGTCGCCCGCGCGATAGTCGCCGGTCGAAACCGCGACCGTCAGGCCGACCGCTCCGGCGCCGGGCTTGGGCGGGACAAGCAGCGCCGAGCGCCTCGGGCCGCGCGCCCGGCCCCCCGCGCCGAGCACCGCGGCAACCGCGATTTCGCTTCCGCCGGCGCCAGCGACCAGCTCCGCCGCGTCGACCTCCAGTGCCTCGGCAATACGGTTGAGCCAGCCGACCGAGACCGTCCTGGTGCCGGTCTCGAGCCGGCCGATGGTCTGCGCGGTGGTCGGCGGCGAACAGGCCAAGGCGACATCCTCGAGAGTCATGCCCTTGGCCTTTCGGACTTCGCGGATTCGAGTAATCATCCCTTCCTCCAACGAACCGATGTGGTTTTTCGACTGTCCTACAAGCGAGCCATTATGGCAAGGCGAAATCGAATCAACTAATGTTGGAGGGGCCAATCATGACGGACTGTAACCGACTGATGATCGAGCGCTCGCTCGACCCCGAGCGCCGTTCCTTGGGCAAGTTGCGCCCGGCCCGCTCGGTGTCCGTCAACCTCGCCGAATCGCCATTGGGCTGGCTGTTCGCGCGCGGGCACCTCAATGGCCGCCAGTTCGACGCCGGCGAGCGGCTCCGGCTAGACTACGAACGCTCGGCGCTTGGCCAGCGGGTGACGATGGCTTGGGATTCGGCGCCCGTGGCGCGGTCACGCGGCGGCGCCTCGGCAGGCCCGGAAGCAAGCCTGGTCCAGATCGATTCGCGGCGGCGGTTCGAGGCCGCGGTGGCTGCCGCCGGACCGGGCCTGTCCGACATATTGTGGCGGATCGTCTGCGCCGGGGAGGGAATGCGCGACGCGGAGAGCGCGCTCGGCTGGCCGGCGCGGGCGGGCAAGCTGGTGCTGACCATCGCGCTAGACCGGCTTGCCGATCATTACCGGATGCCCGCCGCTTAAGTTCACGAAACCGGCCCGCAACGTCCCATTCTGCAGGTCTCTTAACGGGCACGAAAAAGGGCCGCGCCGGATTGCTCCGACGCGGCCCTCTTCAACCCGATTAGACTGGGTTAGATTTCGCTGTCGGACGCGCCTTGGCCGCCCTTTTCGAAATCCTGGTCCTCGACCAGCTCGCTGCTGCTGTCGGTACCGCCCTGCGAGCCCACGAAGTTGCCGGACTGGCTGCCCTGGCCGGTTTCGCTCTCGCTCGACGAGCCTTCGATGTCGCTCTGCTGACGAGTGGCGGTATCGGTGCCGGCTTCGCCGAAGCCCGACTGGCTGGTTTCACTCTGGCCGCCTTGGCCGCCTTCACTCTGGCCGCCCTGGCCCGTCGTGCTCTGGCTCTGCTGGCTGGTCGGGTCCTGGCCCTGCTGGCTGCCCAGCGGCTGCTGGCTCGACTGCGACTTGCTGATGTCGCTCTGGTTGTCCTGGTTCTGGCCGGTCTGATTCTGGTCGGTCTGGTTCTCGTTTTCGCGATTTTCCATGAAATCTTCCTCCATTTACGCTTGCCCGTCCGCTTGGTGATAAAGCGCGCAGCAATGGAGACTCGTTCCGCCGCCACTTCGGCTGTTGCGACGAGTTGAGTGCGGGCGGGCCGGCGGGCCCGAGAAAATGGCGGACTTGCGTCAATCGGCCCCCGCTTGGACATCGCCCGCGATGCGACCAAACGAAAGGGCCGCCGGATCGCTCCGACGGCCCTTCAAGTTACGAACGTCGCAAAGTCCTTGGCTCAGGCCTCGGCTTCGCCCTTCTCTTCAGTGTCGGCATCCGCGGCCTCAGCCTCCGCGGCCGGAGCCTGAACGTCGGCCGCGGCGCTCTCCTCGCCGGGGATCACGCCCGGCTCGGCATTGGGGTCGAACGCCTCGGTGAAGCCGGCGGTGTCCTTCTCGAACATCTGCGCCATGACGTCGATGCCCTGGGCCTGGAGGTCGGCCTCTTCCGGTGAGCGGGCGACGTTGACCTTGACCAGCGCCGTCACCTCGGGGTGGAGCGCGACCTTGATCTCGTGCATTCCGATCGCCTTGATCGGGCGGTCGAGCACGATCTGGCTCTTGACGACCTTGGCGCCCTCGACCTCGAGCGCCTCGACGATGTCGCGTGCGCTGACCGAGCCGTACAGCTGGCCGGTGTTGGAGGCCTGGCGAATCAGCTGGACGGTCTTGCCGTCAACGTCCTTGGCGCCCTTCTCGGCCTCGCCCCGGCGCTCGGCATTGTCGGCCTCGATCTTCGCCCGGTTGACCTCGAACAGCTTGCGGTTGGACTCGTTGGCGCGAAGCGCCTTCTTGTTAGGCAGCAGATAGTTGCGCGCGAAACCGTTCTTGACGGTAACCACGTCGCCGATCTGGCCGAGCTTCTCGACTCTCTCGAGCAGGATGACTTCCATGTCGCTTTCTCCTTACTTCACGACATAGGGGAGAAGGCCGATCTGGCGGGCGCGCTTGATCGCCTTCGCCAGCTCGCGCTGCTTCTTGCCCGACACGGCCGAAATGCGGCTGGGCACGATCTTGCCGCGCTCGGAGACGAAGCCCTGAAGCAGGCGGACGTCCTTGTAATCGATGCGCGGCGCGTCCTTGCCCGAAAAGGGGCACGACTTGCGGCGGCGGAAGAATGCGCGGGCCATGTCTATGCCTCCACTTCTTCGTCGCGGCGCGGCGAACGGCCGCGGTCGCGCTCGGTGCGGCGCATCATCGCCGACGGACCGTTTTCATGGGCATCGACGCGGATGGTCATGAAGCGCAGGATGTCTTCGTTGATTCCGGTCTGGCGCTCGAGCTCGGCGATTGCGGCCGGCGGAGCGTCGACTTCGAGCATGACGAAGTGCGCCTTGCGGTTCTTGGCGATTCGATAAGCGAGGCTCTTGAGGCCCCAGGTTTCGGTCTTGACGACCTTCCCGCCGTGTTCCGACAGGATGTTCGTGGCGTTTTCCGCGAGCGTGTCGACCTGGGCCTGGGCCAGGTCCTGACGCGCGAGGAAAACATGCTCGTACAGCGGCATGTTTCATGCACCTATGTTGGCCGATCGCTGACCTGCCCCAATGGCAAGCCCCTCCGGCTGACGTTCAAAAAATCGAAAGCCGCCGGACGGGCCGACGGCTGCGCGCGCCTATGATCGAAAAGCCGTCGAAAGGCAAGGCTTCAGCAGGTGATCATCACCTCGCGAGTGCGGATTGGCTCGTCGAAGCCCTTGATCTCGACCTCCCTCATATCGGCGAACCGCAGGCCCTTGCCCAGGCATAGCTCGGCGATACCGTTGGTGACCAGCACCTTGCCCGGTTCGGCATGGCCGCACAGCCGGGCAGCCAGGTTGACGGTCGATCCGAACAGATCATTGTCGCGCTCGATCGGCTCGCCCGCAGCGGCACCAATCCGCACCTCGAAGTTGGGTCGATCCTGGCCGGGCTGGATCGCGCCGACCGCGCCCTGGATCCGGCACGCGGCGCGAACCGTCTGAACCGGCGAGACGAACACCGCCATGATCCCGTCTCCGGTATGCTTGACGACCCGCCCGTCGCACTCGCTGACGACTGCGCGGACGATCGAATCATGGGTCGAAAGCAGGTCAAAGGCGATCTCGTCGCCAAGCCGCTGGGCCAGCTCGGTCGAGCCTACGATATCGGTGAACATGATGCTTCGCACCGCCGTGTCGCGAATGCCGTTCACGCCGCCGAACACCGCCGCTCCGGCATCGTTGATTCCGGTTCCGCCGAGGAAGCCCTCGATCAGGTCGGGATCGACCTCGATGATCCGCTCGGCTTCCAGCCCGTGCGCCTCGACATGGACCCTGCGCGCGGCTTCCTCATCCGGCGCCTCGACCAGGCAGAATACCTTGCCGCACTTCTCGTTGTGCCAATATTTGCGATAGTCGACGCCGTACATCCGCTGAACCGCCAGGTCCGCTTCATGCGCCTTGCGCAAGTCGTCGGCATTCGCTCCGGGAACCTGGTGGATGTCGAGATACAGCGGCATTGCCCCTCCCTTGCCACGCTTGCAGCCGATGTAACGCGAATCGCGATGCTGCGCAAAATGTGTGGGCGTGATAGATCGCGGCAGTGAACGAGATGAAAGTCCCTCTCGCCGCGGCCGATCCGCTTGATGCCTTCGGCCTGCCCGGCTGGGTCTATCGCGACATGGAGTTCTTCGAGGCCGAGAAGCGGGCGTTCCTGCGCGCCAGCCCACAGATCGTCTGCCATCAGAGCGACATCGCCGAGCCCGGCGCCTGGCAGAAGCTCGATTACCTTGGCGAGAGCATAATCGTCATCCGCGGGGACGACGGTGAAGCGCGGGCGTTCCACAATGTCTGCCGCCACCGCGGGTCGCAGATTGTCGACGGCGAGGCGGGCTGCGCCAGGGTTCTGACCTGTCCCTACCATGCCTGGAGCTACGACCGCCAGGGGCGGCTCGCCGGAGTGCCGCACCGTCAGGATTATCCGGGCCTCGTCCCGGACTCGCTCGGGCTTAAGCCGGTGCTGCTCGAAGAATGGCGCGGCTTCCTGTTCGTCCGGCTGGAACACGGACTGCCGAGCGTCGCCGAAATGATGGCGCCCTACGACGCCGAGATCACGCCCTACCGGCTGGAACAGTTGCGCGCGATCGGCCGGGTCACGCTTCGCCCGCGTGAGCTCAACTGGAAGACCATCGCCGACAATTATTCCGACCATCTCCACATACCCGTCGGCCACCCCGGCCTCACCCGCCTGTTCGGCAAGAGCTACCGCATCGAGGCGCGCGAATGGGTCGACAAGATGGAAGGGGACTTGCGCGACGATCCATCGCCGAACCACAGCGAGCGGGCCTATCAGGCGCTTCTTCCCGAGCCCGCCCACCTCGCGCAAAGCCACCGCCGCAAGTGGCTCTATTTCAAGCTGTTCCCTTGCGTCGCGTTCGACATCTATCCCGACCAGGTCGATTTCATGCAGTGGCTTCCGACCGGCCCGCGAAGCAGCGTCATCCGCGAAATCAGCTACGCGCTCCCGGATCCGCGGCGGGAGATGCGCGCAGCGCGCTACCTCAACTGGCGGATCAACCGGCGAGTGAATACCGAGGACACCGAACTGATCGCCCGGGTTCAGCGCGGAATGGAGAGCGACAGCTTCACGCCGGGGCCATTGGGACGGAGTGAGGTCTGCCTCAGAAGCTTCAACGCCAGGCTTCGTCGCTTCATTCCTGAGACGCGGCTGGAACAGGCTCCGCCGCCGGGGTGGAGCGGCTAGCGGCCCTGACCAGCGCCCGGATGGCGAAGCCGCCGCCGATCAGCGCCAGCCCCCACAGATTGGCTTCGAGGCCGGCGCCGTAAAATGCGAACAGCGAGAAGCCGATGCCGACCAGGATAATCAGCATCGCCGGCGGCGACGGCCGCAGGCGGATCGCCGCAAGCGAACCGACCAGGTAGATCACCAGTGCTCCTACCGTCGACAGCAGGACGACGAAGGTGAACAGGCCGGCGGTCGTCTTGCTCGAGTTCAACAGCACCAGCACGACTGCAAGGATTGCACCGACGACCTGGCTGACCACCGGCGTGTTGATTCCGCGGGTCAGCGCAAGCGGCCGGGGCAGATCGCCCCGAAGCGCCATCGAATAGCTCAACTCGCCGGCGACCATGATCCCGCCATTGAGGCAGCCGAACGCGCTCACCGCCATTCCAAGCGCGGCCAGGATAGCGGCAGATTCGCCCCAGCGGGTAGCGAGCGCATCGGCAAACGGCGCAGCCGAGGCGGCGGCTTGCCCCTGCGGAAGGACCAGCAGGACGGCCGTGCTCGACAGCAAATAAAGCAAGGCGACGAAGGCGAGCCCAAGCAGCATCGCCCGCGGGATCGTGCGGGCCGGGTCGCGGACCTTGCCGACCGGCGCGGTGGCATTTTCAAAGCCGGTCAACGCGTAGAGGGTGAGCGCCACCGCCGCGGATATATTGTCGAGCGTGACCGGCATAGGCGCAAGCGGCTCCAGTGCCCTGCCTTCGCCGCTGTTGACCGCGACTAGCACCACCGCCGCTATCAGCGGCAGGATTTTGAGCAGGGTGGTAATCACCGCCAGCCGGCCCATCGCCCGCGCCCCGGCGGCGTTGACCAGGGTCAGGAACGCGATCAATCCGATGCCGAGCAAGGCGATCGCTGTCGGGCTGGCGAACGTGCTGTCGATCCGCGACACCGCCGAGGCGGCGGCGATCGCCAGTGCGGCGTTGGCTGCCCACTGCGAAAAGCAGAACGACCAGGCGACGAGGAACCCGGCCGACGGCCCGAAACCGCGCTCGACATAGGCCTGCAGGCCGGCCCCGTCGCTGGTCACCAGCCGGGCCAGCGCAAAGGCGATGCACAGCACGCCGGCCCCGCTCACCAGCCAGGCGATGATGGCATTTGGCCCGAATGGGGCGAGCGCCACCGGGAGCATGAAGATGCCGGCGCCGATGATCCCGCCGACGACCAACGCCATCGTCATCCAGGTGCCGAGCTTGCCGTCGTCGCTGCGGGTCATTTGCCTTGGCTGTCATGAATGCGGGTGCTTGGCAATCGGCCCTGCCGGGCCTAACCGCGCCTCGATTAATCCCCCGCCTGCTCGGGGGAAGGCAGGGGATTGAGATGCGCGCATTGCTGTTTCCGGGTCAGGGCAGCCAGTCGGTCGGCATGGGTGCCGCGCTGGCCGACGCGAGCCGCGCCGCGCGCGACGTGTTCGCGGAGGTCGACGAGGCGCTCGGCCAGAATCTGTTCAAGCTGATGCGCGAGGGGCCGGACGAGGAGCTGCGGCTGACCGAGAACGCGCAGCCGGCGATCATGGGGCATGCGCTGGCGGTGTTCCAGGCACTGACCGTCGAGGGCCGCGTCGAGCTCGACAAGGCGGCACAGTTTGTCGCCGGCCACAGCCTCGGCGAATATTCGGCGCTGGCCGCTGCCGGCGCGTTCGACCTGGCCACAACCGCCAGGCTGCTCAAGCTTCGCGGCCAGGCGATGCAGCGTGCGGTTCCGGTCGGGGTGGGGGCGATGGCCGCGCTGCTCGGGGCCGACGTCGAGCTCGCCCAGCGGATTGCCGCCACCGCCGCCGAGGGCGAGGTGTGCGAAGTCGCCAACGACAACGACCCGTCACAGGTGGTCCTGTCGGGCCACGCAGCCGCGATCGACCGCGCCATCGCCTTGGCCAAGGAGATGGGCGCAAAGCGCGCGGTCGCACTGCCCGTATCCGCGCCGTTCCATTGTTCATTGATGCAGCCCGCGGCCGATGAAATGGCCGAGGCTCTTGGCCGGACCCCGATCGCCGCGCCCGCAGTGCCGCTCTACGCCAACGTCACCGCCGCCGCGACAACCAACCCCGATTCCATTCGTGACCAGCTCGTCGCCCAGGTCACCGGCAGGGTTCGCTGGCGGGACAGCATCGCCAACATGACCGCCGAAGGCGTTACCGAGTTCGTCGAGCTTGGCGGCAAGGTGCTCGCGCCGATGGTCAAGCGTATTGCGCCCGATGCCAAGGTCACCAGCGTGGTCAC
>DASTDT010000126.1:0-8187 GCA_035710225.1 Sphingomicrobium sp. | reverse complement strand
GGGCCGGTGGTGCGCGAGCTGCGCGCCCGCAAGCACATGAAGATCATCAGCCTCGCGCCGGAGGTGCTGTAACCATGGCCTCTCAGAAAATCCGCAAGGGCGATAAGGTCGTCATCCTGTCCGGCAAGGACAAGGGCAAGACCGGTGAAGTCCTGAAGTCGATGCCGAAGGACTCCAGGGTCCTCGTCGCCGGCGTCAATGTCGCCGTCCGCCACAAGAAGCCGACCCAGGTCAATCCGCAGGGTGGGCTCGAGCGCCGCGAAGCGCCGCTGCACGTCTCCAAGGTCGCGATTGCCGACCCCAAGAGCGGCAAGGCGACGCGGGTCCGCTTCGAGGAGCGCGACGGCAAGAAGGTCCGCGTGGCCGTCAAGTCCGGGGAGCTGATCAATGGCTGATTCCAAGAAGCAGGACGCGGCCTACACGCCGCGCCTCAAGCAGGATTACGAGGACCGCATCGCCCCCGCGATGACGGAGAAGTTCGGCTACAAGAACCGCCTCGAAGTCCCGCGCCTCGACAAGATCGTGATCAACATGGGCGTCGGCGAGGCGACCCAGGACAAGAAGAAGGTCGAAGCCGCCGCCGCCGAGATGGAACTGATCGCTGGCCAGAAGCCGGTGATCACCAAGGCCAAGACGTCGATCGCCCAGTTCAAGCTGCGCGAAGGCATGCCGATCGGCTGCAAGGTCACCTTGCGCCGTGAGCGGATGTACGAGTTCCTCGACCGCCTGGTGACCGTCGCCTTGCCGCGGGTCCGCGATTTCCGCGGCCTCAACCCGCGCTCGTTCGACGGTCGCGGCAACTACGCGATGGGCCTCAAGGAGCAGATCGTGTTCCCCGAGATCAACTACGACCAGATCGATCAGGTCCGGGGCATGGACATCATCGTAACCACCACTGCCAGGACGGACGAAGAGGCGCGCGAACTGCTGCGCCTGTTCAATTTCCCGTTCCCGGCGGACGAACAGAAAGAGGCCGCGTAAGCGGCCGCCCACCCCCTCGCTGTCGCGAGCGGGGAGAAAGAGGAAAGTGAACTTAAGTCATGGCGAAACTGAGTTCCGTGAACAAGAACGAGCGTCGCAGGAAGCTCGTCAAGCAGACCGCGCCCAAGCTGGCGCGCCTGAAAGAGCAGGCGAATGACAAGTCGCTCGACGAGACCGAGCGGCTGATGGCCCGTCTCAAGATGGCTGAGCTTCCGCGCAACGGGAATCCGACTCGGATTCGCAACCGCTGCGAACTCACCGGCCGCAGCCGCGGTTTTTATCGCAAGTTCCGCCTGTCGCGGATCATGCTTCGGGAATTGGCCAACAAGGGCCTGATTCCCGGCGTCACCAAGTCGAGCTGGTAAGGGTACGCTATGCCGATGACCGATCCACTGGGTGATATGCTCACCCGCATTCGCAACGGCCAGCAGGCGCGCAAGGATTCGATCCTGACGCCGGCCTCGAAGCTGCGCAGCCACGTCCTCGACGTGCTCCAGCGCGAGGGCTACATCCGTGGCTACGCCGAAGAAGAGCTCGCGGGCCAGAAGGGCCTTCGTATCGAGCTCAAATATTTCGAAGGGCAGCCGGCGATTCAACATGTCGCCCGCGTGTCCAAGCCGGGCCGCCGCGTCTACTCGGGGTCGAAGGACCTGCCGCGTATTCGCAACGGCCTTGGAATCACCATCGTGTCGACCCCGCGCGGCGTGCTTAGCGACGCCGAGGCGCGCGACCAGAATGTCGGCGGCGAAGTGCTGGCGGAGGTATTCTAGGATGTCCCGGATTGGAAAACGCCCAGTACCGCTCCCTGCCGGCGTGACCGCCACGACAGAGGGCGAAACGCTGCGGGTCAAGGGCCCCAAGGGCGAGCTCGCGCTGCAGATGCGCGAAGAGATCGCCTATCAGATCGGTGACGACGGCATCCTCGTGAAGCCGGGCAACGACAGCAAGCAGGCACGCGCCTTCTGGGGCATGCAACGCACGCTGGTCGGCAATCTCGTCACCGGCGTGACCGAGGGCTTTACCAAGGTGCTCGAGATCAACGGCGTCGGCTATCGCGCCCAGGCGCAGGGCCGCAACCTCAAGTTGCAGCTTGGCTACAGCCACGACGTCAACTTCGCTGTTCCCGAGGGCGTCGATGTCAAGACTCCCGACGCCAACACCGTCGAGATCAGCGGCATCGACAAGCAGCAGGTTGGCCAGGTCGCCGCCGAGATCCGCCGCTGGCGCAAGCCGGAGCCCTACAAGGGCAAGGGCATCAAGTATCGCGGCGAGTTCATCTTCCGCAAAGAAGGCAAGAAGAAATAGCCATGGCGAAACTTTCCCTCTTCGATCGCCGCCGCCGCCGGGTCCGCAGCGCGCTTCGCGCCCGGGCCTCCGGCAAGCCGCGCCTGTCGGTCCACCGTTCGGGCCGTCACATCTATGCCCAGGTCATCGACGACGCCGCCGGCAAGACGCTGGTTTCGGCCTCGACCCTCGACAAGGATTTAAAGGGCAAGGCCGGGGCGACCCGCGACGGCGCAGCCGAAGTCGGCAAGACGCTTGCCGAGCGGGCCAAGAAGGCCGGCGTCGGCAAGGTCGTGTTCGACCGCGGCGGCTTCCTGTTCCATGGCCGGGTCAAGGCCCTGGCCGATGCCGCCCGCGAAGGCGGATTGGAGTTTTAAATGGCTGACGAGAACCAGACCCCTGAAGCCCCGGTAAGCGCCGCTCCGGCGCCCGACGCTCCGGCGCCGGACACTGCGGCAGCGCAGCCGCAAGCGGCGCCCGAAGCGCCCGCTTCCGAAGCTGCCGCTCCCGAGGCTGCTCCGGCGGAATTCCAGCGCCCCGAGGGCCGTGGTCCGCGCGGTCCGCGTGGCGGCCGTGGCGGCGGCGGCGGTCGCGATAATCGCGGCGGCGGCAATCGTGGCCGGCGCGACGATCGCCGCGGCGGACGCGGCGGCGACGATGACGGCGGCGAGGAGCTGATCGAGAAGCTGGTCCATATCAACCGCGTCTCCAAGACCGTGAAGGGCGGCAAGCGCTTCGGCTTTGCGGCGCTGGTCGTGGTCGGCGACGGCAAGGGCCGTGCCGGCTTCGGCCATGGCAAGGCGCGCGAGGTTCCCGAGGCGATTTCCAAGGCGACCGCGGCAGCGAAGAAGGCGATGGTTCGCGTTCCCCTGCGCGACGGCCGTACGCTTCACCATGACGGCAAGGGCCACTTCGGCGCCGGCAAGGTGGCGGTCCGCGCTGCTCCGGCCGGTACCGGCATCATCGCCGGCGGCCCGATGCGCGCCGTGTTCGAGAGCCTCGGCGTGGCCGACGTGGTGACCAAGTCGGTCGGCACGTCCAACCCGTACAACATGATCCGTGCGACTTTCGAGGCGCTGAAGGATCAGTCGAGCCCGCGCAGCGTCGCCCAGCGGCGCGGCAAGAAGGTCGCCGACCTCCTCGGCCGTGGCGGAATGGCGCCGGCCGAGGCCGAAGCCACCGCCGAAGCGGTGACGGAGTAAGTAAAGATGGCGAAGATCAAGATCACCCAGACCGGCTCGCCGATCCGTCGCGACAAGACCCAGCGCGCGACCCTGGTCGGCCTCGGCCTCAACAAGATGAACCGCACGATCGAGGTCGAAGCGACCCCGGAAGTGATGGGTCAGGTCAAAAAGGTTCGCCACCTCCTCAAGGTCGAGGACTAGGCATCAATTTCCTCCCCACGCGGGGAGGACAGCGCGACCACAGCGAAAGCGAGTGCAAGACATGAAACTCAACGAACTCCGCGACAATGACGGCGCCCGCAAGGGCCGGGTGCGTGTCGGACGCGGCATCGGCTCGGGCGTCGGCAAGACCGCCGGCCGCGGCCAGAAGGGCCAGAAGAGCCGCTCGGGCGTCTCGATCAAGGGCTTCGAGGGCGGCCAGATGCCGCTCCACATGCGGCTGCCGAAGCGCGGCTTCAACAACATCTTCGCCAAGGACTTTGCCGAGGTGAACTTGGGCGCCGTCCAGAAGCTGATCGACGCCGGCAAGCTCGACGCCAAGGGCACGCTCGACCATGACGCGCTCAAGGCCGCGGGCCTGGCGCGCGGCGGCAAGGACGGGGTCCGGCTGCTCGGCAAGGGCGAGCTCAAGGCCAAGGCCAGCTTCAAGGTCGCCGGTGCGTCGAAGGGCGCGCGCGAGGCGATCGAGAAGCTCGGCGGATCGATCGAGATCGTCGAGGCCAGGGACCCTGCCGCCTTGGCAGCCGCCAAGAAGGGCAAGGCGCGCGAAGCACGCATCGCCGACAAGGCCGCGAAGTCCGAGAAGGCCAAGGCCTGATCGTTTCGCCGCGCGAGGGTCGCAATGACGGAAGTGCGGCTTATATGAGCGGCACGATCTAGAGGAACTTCACGCACATGGCATCCGCAGCCGAGCAAATGGCTTCCAACATCTCGTTTTCGAGCTTTTCGAAGGCGACCGAGCTCAAGAAGCGCCTGTGGTTCACATTGGGCGCGCTCGTCCTGTTCCGGATGCTGTCGTTCGTTCCGATTCCGGGCATCGATCCGGTCGCCATGCAGCAGCTCTATGCCACCCAGTCGGGCGGCATCCTCGACGTGTTCAACACCTTCTCCGGCGGCGCGCTGGAGCGCGCGTCGATCATCGCTCTGGGCATCATGCCCTACATCACCGCGTCGATCGTCGTTCAGCTGATGGCGGCGCTCTATCCGCCGTGGCAGGCGATCAAGAAGGAAGGCGAGAGCGGGCGCAAGAAGCTCAACCAGTATACGCGCTACCTCACCGTCCTGTTGACCACCGTGCAGGGCTATTTCATCGCCGTCGGGCTCGAAGGGCTGGGCGCGAACAACAACATTTCCGCTGTCGTTGATCCAGGCATGCTGTTCCGGGTCACCGCGACCATCACGCTGGTCGGCGGGACGCTGTTCCTGATGTGGATCGGCGAACAGATCACCAGCCGCGGGATCGGCAACGGCGTTTCGTTGATCATCATGGCCGGCATCGTCGCCGGACTGCCGCGCGCCGTCGCCCAGCTGCTTGAGGGCGGCCGCACCGGCGCGATGGACCCGGTGGTGGTGTTCGGGATCATCCTGCTGGTCGTCGCTTTGGTCCTGTTCATCTGCTTCGTCGAGCGGGCCCAGCGGCGCGTGCTGATCCAATATCCCAAGCGCCAGAGCGCACGCGGAATGGTTCAGCAGGAGCGCAGCCACCTGCCGATGAAGGTGAATATCTCCGGGGTCATTCCGCCGATCTTCGCCTCGTCGCTGCTCTTGATGCCGCTGACCGTGATCCAGATGTCCGGTGCTCAGAGCAATCCCGACGCGAGCGACTGGCTGATTACCGTCAGCACCTTGCTTCAGCACGGCGCGCCGCTTTACCTCGGCCTCTATGCCGCAGGCATCGCCTTCTTCTGCTTCTTCTACGCCGCGGTGCAGTTCAATAGTGAGGAAACCGCCGACGGCCTCAAGCGCCATGGCGGCTTCATTCCCGGCATTCGTCCGGGCAAGGCGACTGAGCATTATTTCGACTATCTGATCAGCCGCCTGACCGTCATCGGCGCCGCCTATCTCGTCATCATCTGCCTCATTCCCGAGGTGCTGGCGTCGCAGATGGGGCTGGCCTTCGCGCTTGGCGGCACCAGCCTTCTGATCGTCGTCAACGTGACGATGGACACGGTTAGCCAGATTCAGAGCCACCTGATCGCCCATCAATATGGCGACCTCATCAAGAAGGCCAAGCTCAAGGGCGCTCGCCGCCGCTGACGCCTGATCCGCCAGCCAAGCTTGACATAAGCGGGGCGGCCCTTTGACAAGCGAGTAGGCGTTCGGTGGGGAAGCAGTTGGACATCATCCTCTTAGGACCGCCGGGCGCCGGCAAGGGGACCCAGGCGGAGCGGCTGGTGGCCAAGTTCGGCATGGTCCAGCTGTCGACCGGCGACATGCTTCGCGCCGCCGTGGCCGACGGAAGCGCTGTCGGGCTCGAGGCAAAGGCGGTGATGGACGCCGGCGAGCTGGTCAGCGACGCCATCGTCAGTGCGCTGATCGGCGAGAACCTCGACCGGATCGAGACTCGCGGCGCGATCTTCGACGGTTTTCCGCGCACGCTTCCGCAGGCCGAAGCGCTCGACCTGCTGCTTTCCGAGCGCGGCCGCGTGCTGTCCCACGTCATCGAGCTGGAAGTCGACGAGGAGGCGCTGGTCGAGCGCATCGCCGGTCGATTTTCGTGCGGAACCTGCGGCGCGCCCTATCACGACCGCTTCAAGTTGCCGAAAGTCGAGGACGTTTGCGATGTCTGCGGCGGGCATGGTTTCCGGCGCCGTGACGACGACAACGAGCAAACCGTGCGCCGCCGGCTCGCGGAGTATCGCGCCAAGACCCAGCCGATCCTGCCGTTCTACGAGGCGCGGGGGATCCTGCGCCGGGTCGACGGCATGGCCAGCGTCGAAACCGTCTCCGCAGCGATCGACGCCATTCTCGAAGGCTAGACTCCGGCCTCGATCGCCGGCACTTTTCGTGTCGAGGTCTGGGGGAGGGTCTATGCGCCACTTTTTCATGGCTATGGGTCTGGCCGTCGCCGCGCCGGCTTCGGCCGAAGTCGTCGGTTCAAGCCCCGGCGGCTTTGTTCTCCGCCACTCGGTCCAGCTCGTCGTGCCGGTGGACCGCGCCTACACGGCAATCGGCGAGCTTCCGCGCTGGTGGAGCAAGGATCACACCTATTCCGGCGACAGCGCCAACCTCAGCCTGACCATGCGGCCCGGCGGCTGCTTCTGTGAGACGCTGGAGAAGGGCGGGGGCATTGAGCATATGCGCGTTGTGCTCGTTCAGCCCGGCGAGCGCCTCTTGATGACCGGCGCCCTCGGGCCATTGCTCTATGAAGGCGTGGCCGGCGTGATGGATCTAAAGGTGGAGCGCATCGCCGGCGGCTCTCGTGTGACGATGGAGTACCGTGCGGCCGGCTTTGCAGCGGGCGGCGGCGAGAAGCTCGCCCCGCTGGTCGACAAGGTGCTTGGCGAGCAGCTTCGCCGCTATCGCGAGCACCTCAGCCGGCGGCCGCGCGGCTAGGGGCGGACGAGGGTCGTGTAGCGAAAGCCGGGCGTTACTCCGCTCGGCGCATGGTCCTCGGCCGCCACTTCGATCCATTGCTCGCTCGAGCGCAGGTCGGGCATGGTGACGTCTCCGTCCACTTCGGCCAGCACTTCGGTCAATTCGATGCGGTCGGCGATCGGCTCGAACATGTCGAAGATCGCCGCCCCGCCGATGACCGAAATTTGCGTGTCGCCCGCCGCCGCGATCGACTCTTCGAGCGAATGGACGGTGTCGACGCCTTCGTGGCGCCAGTCCGGATCGCGAGTGAGGACGATGTGCTGGCGGCCGGGAAGCACGCCGGGCAGGCTGTCGAAGGTCTTGCGGCCCATGATCATCGCGCTTCCCATGGTCAGCGCCTTGAATCGCTTGAGATCGGCCGGGATGTGCCATGGCAGCGTGCCGTCCTTGCCGATCACGCCGTTGATCGCGCGGGCAAGGACAATGGTGATCGGCGGCCGGGACATGCCCTTAGCCTTAGTCCCATCCGGAACCGCGGGCAAACGACCCTCGTTCAGCCGCCAAGCAAAGGGACCCCCAAATTGAGCGCCGCCAGCCGAAGCCATGTCGCGACTACCAACAGCCAATATGCGGTAGCGCTGGCGCGTGCCTTCGCGGGCGCCCTGGTGTTCTGCCTGCCGCTATTACTGACGATGGAGATGTGGTGGCTCGGATTCTACCTCGAGCCGTGGCGACTGATCCAGCTGACAATGGTCAATATCGTCATCCTCTACGGCCTGTCGAAGGTCGCAGGCTTCGAGGAATCCCACAATTGGGTCGACGACGTCCTCGACGCGTTCGCGGCTTATTTCGTCGCCGTCGTCACCGCCGCCGCAATCCTGTGGCTGGTCGGCGCGATCCGGCCGGCGATGAGCGGCGGTGAGATAGCAGGGATGATCGCCATTCAGGCCGTCCCCGCCAGCTTCGGGGCGATGATCGGCGCGAAGCTGCTCGGCGAAGGCGAGGAGATCGAGCAGTCCGAGCGCTGGCGCGATTCCTATCCCGGCCAATTGTTCCTGTTTCTTGCGGGCGCCCTGTTCCTTAGTTTTACAGTCGCCCCGACCGAGGAGATCATCCTCATCGCTTTCCAGGCGCACCCGCTCCAGTCCCTGCTGATCGTCGCGCTTTCCGTGCTTCTGATCCACGCCATCCTCTATGTCGT
>DASTDT010000125.1:0-4798 GCA_035710225.1 Sphingomicrobium sp. | reverse complement strand
CTGACCCTGGCCTGCGGCACCGGCGCCTGCGCCACGGCGGTGGCGGCGATCGCCTCGAAGCGTGCGACCTCGCCGGTCAGGGTGACCATGCCTGGCGGAAGCCTGACGATTAGCTGGGCCCCGGGCGGCGAGATCGGCATGCGCGGTGCCGCCACCCATGTCTTCAAGGGCGAGATCGAGCTGTGAGTGGGGCCGCGATCAGCCTGGGCTGCCGGCTCAACTTCGCCGAAGCGCAAGCGCTCAGCGCCGGTGCGCCCGACGGGACGGTGATCGTCAACAGCTGCGCGGTTACCAACGAGGCCGTTCGCCAGACCCGCCAGGCGATCCGCCGGGCGCGGCGCGACCAGCCCGATGCACGAATCCTGGTCACCGGCTGCGCGGTCCAACTCGACCCGCAATCGTTCGCGGCGATGCCCGAAGTAGACGAGATCCGGCTTCGCGACGACAGCCGCCTGCCCGGCCCCGCCGCGGGCATGCTGCACAAGGTCAAGAGCTTCGTCGCGGTCCAGACCGGCTGCGACCACCGCTGCACCTTCTGCTCGATCTGGCAGGCGCGCGGCCCGTCACGCTCGGTGCCATACGCGGAGGTGCGCGACGCGGTTGAGCGTGAACTGGCTCGCGGGGCGAAGGAAATCGTCCTCACCGGGGTCGACATCACCGATGTTGCGGGCGGCCTCGGCAGGCTCTGCCAGCGGCTGCTCGTGGACCTCCCGAGCCTCGCGCGGCTGCGCCTGTCGAGCCTCGACAGCGTCGAGATCGACGGCGCGCTGCTCGAGCTGATCGCCGGCGAAAAGCGGTTGATGCCCCATTTCCATCTGTCGCTCCAGGCCGGCGACGACCTCATCCTCAAGCGCATGAAGCGGCGGCACAATCGGGCGCAATCCGTCGCCACCGTCGAGGCGATCAAGCGCGCCCGACCCGACGCCACCATCGGCGCCGACCTCATCGCCGGCTTCCCGACCGAAAGCGAGCAGGCAGCGCTGAACACGCTTGGGCTGCTCGACGATTGCGACATCGTCGCCGCCCATGTCTTCCCCTTCTCCCCCCGCCCCGGCACGCCGGCGGCGCGCATGCCGCAGGTCGAGCGCGAAGTGGTCAAGGCACGCGCGGCCCGACTGCGCGAGGCGGCGGCAAATCGGCGCAACGCGTGGCTCGACAGCCTGATCGGGACTCGCCAGCCATTTCTGATGGAAAGCGACAGCATCGCCCGGTCCGCCAATGACGCGCCGATTCGGCTGGCCGATGCGCGGCGGGGCGAGATGGGCATCGCGCTGATCGCCGGACGCGACGGCGACCAGCTCATCGGGATCCGCGCATGAGCTGGCTCGACCGCCTGACCGGCGGATTCAAGAAGACCGCCGACCGGCTGACCGACAACATCACCGGGCTGGCGACCAAGCAGGCGCTCGACACGTCCACGCTCGACGACATCGAGGAAGCGCTGATCGCCTCCGACCTCGGCCCCGAGGCGTCGAAGCGAATCCGCGACGCTATTGCCGCGCGCCGCTTCGAGCAATTGGACGAACGGGGCCTTCGAACCATCCTCGCCGAGGAGATCGAGAAAATCCTCGCCCCCGTCGCCAAGCCGCTCGACGTCTGGGGCTTTCCCCGGCCGCACGTCATTCTCGTCATCGGCGTCAACGGCAGCGGCAAGACCACGACCATCGGCAAGCTCGGCCATCTGCTGATGGAGCAGGATTATGGCGTGCTGCTGGCCGCCGGCGACACCTTCCGGGCGGCGGCGATCGAGCAATTGAAGATCTGGGGCGAGCGCATCGGCGCACCAGTGATCGCCGGCAAGGAAGGCGGCGACGCGGCCGGGATCGTGTACGATGGCGTGAAGCAGGCGACGGCGACCGGAATCGACGCGCTGATCGTGGACACCGCCGGGCGATTGCAGAACAAGGCCCATCTGATGGAAGAATTGTCCAAGGTCCGCCGCGTGCTCGGCCGGCTAAACCCGGAAGCTCCACATGACGTCATCCTCGTGCTTGACGCCACCACCGGCCAGAATGCGCTCAATCAGATCGAGGTGTTCGCCCGCGACGCCGGAGTCACCGGGCTTGTGATGACCAAGCTCGACGGGACCGCGCGCGGCGGGATGCTGGTTGCTGCGGCGGAGCGGTTCGGACTGCCGATCCACGCCATCGGCGTCGGGGAAGGCGTCAACGACTTGCGGCCATTCGATCCGCGCGCGGTTGCCCGCGCCATTGCCGGGCTGCCGCCGCAATGAGCAAGTCCGACGAACCCACCGGCGGAATCCGGCTGCTGGTCGATATCGGCCCGCTGCTGATTTTCTTCCTCGTCAATTTTCTCGTCGACGGTCCTGCCAAGATATTCATCGCCACTGGCGCGTTCATGGCTGCGATGGTCGCGGCGATGGTCTTCACCCAGGTTCGCTACGGCAAGATTTCGCCTTTGCTGCTGTTCTCGGGCGTGATGGTCCTCGTGCTCGGCGGGATTACCATCTGGCTCCACGACGAGACGTTCATCAAGATCAAGCCGACGATCTATTATCTGTTCGTCGCCGGATTGCTCGCCTTTGGGCTCAAGACCGGGCGCAATTTCCTGAAGATGGTGCTGGGCAGCGCTTATCCTGGCCTCAGCGAGGCCGGCTGGACCAAGCTGGCGCGCAACTGGGCGTGGTTCTTCGTCTTCATGGCCGGCCTGAACGAGGCCGTGTGGCGGACCAGCAGCACCGATTTCTGGGTCGGCTTCAAGCTGTGGGGCGCGATCCCGCTTACCTTCCTGTTCGCGGCCGCCAACGTGCCGATGCTGCTTCGTCACGGGCTGACCAGCGACAAGGAGGCGGCGCAGGAGCCCGGGCCGGTCGAATGAGCGAGCCGCTGATCCGCATCACCGGGCTGAGGAAGGCCTATGCCAATGGGGTCGAGGCGCTGAAGGGCGTCGACCTCGACATCCGCAAGGGCGAGATCCTGGCGCTGCTCGGGCCCAACGGGGCGGGCAAGACGACCCTCATCAACATCGTGTGCGGGATCGTCACACCAAGCGGCGGTGAAGTGACCGTCGAGGGCCGCGACTGGCTCGCCGATTTCCGCCGCGTGCGAACGCGCATTGGCCTGGTCCCCCAGGAGCTGACCACCGATGCATTCGAAAGCGTGTGGTCGACGGTGCGCTTCAGCCGCGGACTGTTCGGCAAGCCGCGCGACGATGCGAAGCTCGAGGACATCCTCAAGCGGCTGACCCTATGGGACAAGCGCAAGTCGGAGATGCGCGAGCTTTCGGGCGGAATGAAGCGGAGGGTGATGATCGCCAAGGCGCTGGCCCACGAACCCGACATATTGTTCCTCGACGAGCCGACCGCCGGGGTCGACGTCGAGCTTCGCCGCGACATGTGGCAATTGGTGCGCAAGCTTCGCGCCGACGGCACGACCGTCATATTGACCACCCACTATATCGAGGAAGCCGAGGAGATGGCGGACAGGGTCGGGGTCATCCGCCGCGGCGAGCTGGTCGCACTTGGCGAAAAGTCCGAGCTGATGTCGCGAATGGGCCAGAAGACGCTCAAGGTGTCGCTCGACCAGCCGCTCGCCGAGGTCCCCGAGGGCCTCGCGTCGTGGGCGCCGGTGCTCGATGATGACGGGCACAGCCTGTGCTACCGTTTCGACAGTCACGCGACGCAAAGCGGAATCCCGCAGTTCATCCGCAAGCTCGACGAACTCCACATCGGCTACAAGGATTTGGCCACCCGCCAGTCGAGCCTCGAGGACATTTTCGTCAGCCTGATCCACGAGGAACATGCGCCATGAACCTCAATGGCGTGAAAGCGATCTATCGCTTCGAGATGGCGCGCTGGGGCCGCACGCTGTGGCAGAGCCTGGTCGCCCCGGTCATCACCACCTCGCTCTATTTCCTGGTGTTCGGCTCGGCCATCGGCAGTCGCATGAGCGACATGGCGGGCATCGACTACGGAAGCTTCATCGTCCCCGGGCTGATCCTTCTGGCGGTGCTGACGCAGGCGATCATGAATGCCAGCTTCGGCATCTTCTTCCCCAAGTTCACCGGCACCATCTACGAAATCCTGTCCGCTCCGCTGTCGGCGCTTGAGACGGTGGCCGCTTATGTCGGCGCCGCCGCGACCAAGGCCGTGCTGCTGGCACTGGTCACTTTGGCCACCGCAACCCTGTTCGTCGACGTGCGCGTCGATCACCCGTTCCTGATGCTGTTATTCCTGGTCGCGATCTCGCTCGGCTTTTGCCTGCTCGGCTTCGCGATCGGCATCTGGGCGAAGAATTTCGAGCAACTGCAGGTCGTTCCGCTGCTGCTGGTGACCCCGCTGACCTTTCTTGGCGGCGTGTTCTATTCGGTCGGCGAAATCGGCGAGCCGTGGCGGTCGGTGACCCTGATGAACCCGATCCTCTATCTCGTCTCGGGCTACCGCTGGACCTTCTTCTCGGCTGCCGACGTGCCTTTGTGGTCGAGCGTGGCGATGATGGCGGCCGCGGTCGCACTGCCGCTGGCCGCCATCGTCTGGATCTTCCGTACCGGCTACCGGCTCAAGGCCTAGCCTGGCTGATCTGCGCGCGACACACCTTTGCCGTCCAGGTTCTCGGCCACGAAATCCCAGTTGATGACCTTTTCGAGCACCGTCTTGAGGTAGCGCGGACGCTCGTTGCGGTAGTCGATGTAATAGGCATGCTCCCACACATCGAGCGTCAGCAGCGGTGTCATGCCGTGCACGACCGGCGTGTCGGCGTCGTGAAGCGACGTGACCTCGAGCTTGCCGTTGTTGAGCACCAGCCAGCCCCAGCCCGAAGCGAAATGATTGGCGCTTTCG
>DASTDT010000124.1:0-4045 GCA_035710225.1 Sphingomicrobium sp. | reverse complement strand
CAGCAAATTGTAGCCGGGGATGATGGCAAGCTTCATCTGGCGCGCGGCCGGCTTGCCTTCGATTTCGTTGGCGATCAGCTGCTGGAGCATCAGCGAGCCCTGGCTGTGGCCGATGAGGACGTAGGGGCGGCCCTTGTTGTGCCGCGCCATGTAGGTTCGGAAGGCGTCGCGGACATCGCCGTAGGCCAGCATCGCCGGGCCGCTGACATCGCCGCCGGTCGCGGCATAAGTGATCGCGCCGAGCGTCATCGACCGGTAGATCGGCGCGAACACGCGGCAAGCGCCGGAAAAACGCGCGAACTGGCTGGCAATCGACGCCCGTTCCTCTCCGTCGCCGGGAACGAGGTCGCTGTTGAGGCCGCGATCCCGCGAGACGGTCGGGTAGACCACAAAGCAGTCGACGCGCGGGTTCCTGGCAACCGGCGCAATGCCCGGCGACCCGTAGCCCGCGGGCGTGACCTCTGTCGTCGGAAGCGGAAGGGTGCACGTATCGAGGCGCCCCGGCAGGCACAGCCAGCGGTTGGGCTGGCGATAGTCGATCGGGGCCGGATCCGCGGCGGCGGCCTGGGCGGCGAGCAGGACGGCAAGGGCTAGGCTCATTTGGACTCCGGATCGAACAGGCCGGTCTGGCTACCGGCGGGCGGGTTGAGCCCGAGGTGAGTCCAGCCGCGGCCGTTGAGGCAGCGGCCTCTTGCCGTGCGGGCGATGAGGCCGAGCTGAATGAGAAAAGGCTCGACGACGTCCTCGAGCGTGTCGCGCGGCTCCGATAGGCCGGCAGCGAGGGTCTCGATCCCGACCGGGCCGCCGCCATAGAGGTCGGCGATCATGGTGAGATAGCGGCGGTCCATGGCGTCGAGGCCGAGGGCGTCGATCTCAAGCCGGTCGAGGGCGCGGTCGGCGACCTTCGCGTCGATCTCGTCGGCGCCGGCGGCGTGGGCGAAGTCGCGCACGCGGCGAAGAAGGCGGCCGGCGATGCGCGGGGTGCCGCGCGAGCGGCGGGCGATTTCGTGCTCGCCCTCCTGCGTGGTCGGGGCGGCGAGCAGGCGGGCGGCGCGGCGGACGACCTGCTCGAGCTCCGCGACGGAATAGAAGTTGAGCCGGATCGGAATGCCGAAGCGGTCGCGAAGCGGGGTCGTGAGCAGCCCCTGGCGGGTGGTCGCTCCGACCAGTGTGAATCGCGGCAGGTCGATCCGCACCGATCGCGCCGAGGGCCCCTCGCCGATCATCAGGTCGAGCGCGCGGTCCTCCATCGCCGGGTAGAGCACTTCCTCGACCGCCGGATTGAGGCGGTGAATCTCGTCGATGAACAGGACGTCGCCGTCCTCGAGGTTGGTCAGGAGCGCGGCGAGGTCGCCGGACTTGGCGATGACCGGGCCCGAGGTGGCGCGGAAGCCGACGCCCATTTCGCGCGCGAGGATTCCGGCCAGCGTCGTCTTGCCGAGGCCTGGCGGGCCGAAGAACAGGACGTGGTCGAGCGCCTCGCCGCGGGCGCGGGCGGCGTTGACGAACACGCGCAGGTTCTCGCGCGCGCCCTTCTGGCCGACGAACTCGTCGAGCGACTTGGGCCGCAGCGCCTGGTCCTGGTCCTCGGCGGTCCGCTCGGGCGTGGTGATTCGCGCCGGATCAGTGGCCATGCCGGTGGGCCCTCTTACGGGAGGCGATCGGCATATCTGGGCGACCGGCGGGTCGGCGGCGATCGCGGGCGGGGAGGCGGGGCATCATCGCCATGTTGCACGAGAAGGGCGGCCTAGGACAGACCCAACGTCAGGCGCTCCATTGTCGCCGTGACGAGGCTCGCTTATCATAGGGCACAGACATGACCGAGGCGGTCCCGCCCAAGTTCGAGGCCACGCCCGGCGTCCCGCCGGACGCCACGGTATCGCCCTCCGCCAAGCGCTATTACTCGCCGCAGATCGACGCACTGCGGTTCGTGGCGGCGCTGATGGTGATCATCCACCACGCGCCGCTGATACCCGGGCCGGACGCGTTGAAAGAGGTGGGGCGGATCGGGGTCGACCTGTTCCTGTGCATCTCGGCCTATTTGCTGACCAACCTGATCCGGCTCGAGATCCGCCGCACGGGCGACCTTCGGATCGGCAATTTCTTCATTCGCCGGGCACTTCGAATCTGGCCGCTCTACTTCGGCTATGCGGCGGTGATGCACCGCCGCCGTTCTGGTGTTCGGCCAGCCGGTGAAGCTGGCGGCGGGATGGATGCTCAGCCATCTGTCTTTCTCGGCCAACGTACTCACCGCGATCGAGGGCTTCTCGCCCGTTCCGTTCACCTCGCACCTGTGGACCATGTCGCTGGAGGAACAGGCCTATTTCGTGATCCCGATGCTGCTCCTCGCCGTCAGCCGCGCCAAGCCGAGCCGAAGGATGGTCGCGATGGGGGCCGGCGCCGTGCTGCTCGCGCTGACGCTCGGGCGCTGCGGCCTGTGGCTGGCCGGGGTCTCGACCGATGCAATCTTCGTTCTGCCCTTCCGCGCCGACGGCATTGTGCTGGGCGTCGCCGCGGCATTGATCTTCGAAGACCGGGCCCTGCCGGACAAGCGGCTGTGCTGGGCGATTGCCGCCGTCATCCTATCCGTGGTCGCGCTGTCCAGCATCGACCAGGGCATGCTCGGCGATGCCATGCTGGTCGGCTATTCCGTTGCGATCGGCGGGTGCCTCGCCGCCCTGCTGGCGACGGTGCAGTCCAACTTCACGTTCCGGCCGATCGTCTATCTCGGCAAGATCTCCTACGGCATCTACGTCTACCATCTGCTGATGATCCGGGTCGCCGAGCGCGGGCCCGAAGCGGCCGGAGTGACGTCGCCGGTGGCGGTGCTTGCGCTAAGCGTCGCGCTGACCATCGCCGCGTCGGCGGCCTCCTACCATCTCTACGAGGCGCGGTTCCTGAGGCTCAAGGACCGCTTCGCCGTGGTCCTTTCGCGGCCGGTGTAGCGCCGGATCGGCGCTTGTCAGCGTGCATCAAGTGGTTCAGCCTCGCGGCCTGGTTGGGAAGGGGCGGCCATGAACCTCGATCGGCGGACGATGATGGCGGGCGGTGCGGCGCTTGCGCTTGCCGCGCCGGCGCCGGCGCAGCGGCGGGCTAGCGCCGGCTGGTTCGACCGGGCGATCGTCATCGACGGCCTCGGGGGCATTCGCGACCCTTACGAGAGGGACGAAGTCACGCGCTGGAGCCAACGCGGCTTCGAAGAGACGATGGCGACCGGCGTGACGATGCTGCGCGACACGATCTTCCCGGTCGGCAACATCGCCGATCCGTGGGGCGAGTATCAAAAGGCGATCGAGGGCTATCACAATTTCCTTGCCGCCAACCCCGACCGGCTGGTGCTGGTGCGAAGCGCGGCGGACATACTGAAAGCCAAGCGCGAGAAGAAGTTCGCGGTGCTGATCGGCACCCAGGATTCGGTGATGGTCGGGCCCGAGCTGGACCGGCTGGCGCAGATGAAGAAGGACGGCGTGCTGAGCGTCCAGCTGACCTACAACAACCGCAACCTGGCGGGCGACGGAGCGCTCGAGCCGGCCAATGCCGGGCTATCCAGGCTCGGCCGGGCCACCATCGAGCGGATCGAGGCGGAGAAACTGCTGCTCGACCTCAGCCACGGCGGCGCAAGGACGATGGCCGAGGCGGCGGCGATGGCGAAGCGGCCCCTGGTTATCAGCCACACCGGCGCGCGTGCCTTGCACGACCATGTCCGCAACACCGACGATGCCACGATCCGCAGCGTTGCGGACAAGGGCGGCGTGACCGGGGTCTATTTCATGCCCTTCCTCACCGCCGACGGGAAACCGAAGGGCAGCGACCTCATCGCCCATATCGAGCATGTCGCCCGGGTGGCCGGGGAGGACCATGTCGGGCTGGGCAGCGACAATGGCGTTCTGCCTTGGCTGCTCGACGAGGCGACGAAGAAGCGGATGGACGAGTCGACCCGCCAGCGGATCAAGCTCGGCATCGCCGCCCCGGGCGAGGCGGAAGGCGTCTATACGGTGGTCGGCGACTACAACAGCATCGACCGCTATCGCCGGCTTGCCCGCGA
>DASTDT010000123.1:0-3450 GCA_035710225.1 Sphingomicrobium sp. | reverse complement strand
TCGAGCAGGTCGTCGAGGTCCTCGACCAAGGTGGCGTTCGCGTCGGTGTCGCCCGCGACCCCGAGGCTGCGCAGCACGAGCTGGCAGAACTGGTGGATGGTCGCGATGGTCGCGCCTAGATAGTCGCCGCGCCGTTCCCGGGTGATGATCTGCTGGTAGATGCGCCCCGACGTGATGTTGTCGCTCTGGCGGGCCGAGACACCGGTGTAGCGCTCGTAGTGGCCGAGATCGAGATCGGTCTCGGCGCCGTCGTCGGTGACGTAGACTTCGCCGTGCTGGTAGGGGCTCATCGTCCCCGGATCGACGTTGAGATAGGGGTCGAACTTGCGGATCCGGACCTTGTAGCCGCGCGCCTGGAGGAGCGCCCCCAGGGACGCCGCAAGCAGACCTTTACCGAGGCTGGAGACCACGCCGCCGGTGACAAAAATAAACCGCGCCATGGGAGTTGAGCCTTAGGGATGGAACGCGTCTTTAGGCAAGCGCGCAAATCAAGTTCGCTGCGAAAAAACCCTTACTGGGCGAGCGGCACGGCCGGCGCGTCTTCGGCCGGAGCCTGCTGCGCCGGGGCGACCGGCTGCACCGCGGGCGAATTGGCGGGGGCGCTCTCGTTGACCAGGGAGGTATCGACTTGGACCGGCTGGCGCGTCGAGCCGGCGACCCCGGCAAGGACGATCGACATGACCACGAACATGCCGCCCAGAACGGCGGTCGAGCGAGTCAGGAAGTCGGCTGCACCGCGTGCGGTCATGAAACCAGAGGAGGAACCCCCGACCCCAAGGCCGCCGCCCTCGCTGCGCTGCATGAGGATGACGGTGACGAGCGCGGCGGCGATTAGCGTCTGCACGATTAGCAGGAAGGTAAACATGATTGGCTTTCGTCCGGATTGAGCTTGGACGCGAAGTAGCCGTCGCTGCCGCCGACTTCAATGGCGGGAAGGATTATTGGGCGCTTCCTGAAACGGCTGCTTCGAGTTGGGCCGCCGTCATTCCGATCACCGCCCCGTCAGGAGTGCCGGCGATTCCCGACCGCGGGATGCGGATCGATTGGCCGCTGGGAAGCTTGATCGTCGCGAATTCCGCATCGATCGCCTCGATCGTCCCGATGACGACGCCGCCGCTGCCTTTGACGGGCGCCCCCGGAGCCAGGGACTGCGCGATCCTCGCGAGCGTTTTCTCGACCTCTGCATTGAGTTCGGCCTGAGTGAACGCGATGTAAAGCTTGCCCTGCTGGAAGGTGAAGCTGCTGGTCGGCAGGCTGGTCTCATGCCTGTCGGTCTTCACGAACAGCAGGCCATCGCGCGCGCCGATCACCTGCCCGACCGTACCTCCCTTTGGGTCGAGAACGGTCTTGCCGACCATGACCGAAGGGTTGATCGCCGCCGATTGGGCGAGCGCTTGAGGCGGACGAACAGCGGGAATTGAGAGCGCGGCAAGCGCCGAAAGCAGCAGAATGGAGCGCACCAATTCACCTTTCTTGTTGGAAAGAAGAGTTTTTTTAACAGGAAATGAGCGTCCTTTCAAACGCTGGCGGACGCCGCGTCGACGATCGGCAGGAAGTCGGCGGCGGTAAGGCTGGCACCGCCGACCAGCGCGCCGTCGACATCGGCGAGGCCCAGGATCTCCTCGGCGTTGGAAGCCTTGACTGAGCCGCCATAAAGGATCCGCAAGTCCACGCCGTCGCTGCCGAAGCTGGCGGCCAAACGGTGGCGTAGCGCTTCGTGCATCGCCTGGATGTCGCCCGGCGAGGGGACCAGGCCTGTCCCGATCGCCCAGATCGGTTCGTACGCGATCGCCAGCCGCCGCGCATCGCCCGGCCAGTCGGGAAGCGAGGCAGCGAGCTGGCCGGAGACGATTGCGACGGCGTCGCCCCGCTCGCGCACGTCGAGGCTCTCGCCAACGCAAAGGATCACGTTGAGGCCCGCGGCCAGGGCGGCGGCGGCCTTGGCGCGGACTGTCGCGTCCGTCTCGCGGTGATCGGCGCGGCGCTCGCTGTGGCCGACGATGGTCAGCACCGCGCCGGCATCGGCTAGCATCGCCGCGGAGATATCGCCGGTGTGCGCGCCCTTCGCTTCAGCGTGGACGTCCTGGCCGCCGATAGCGAAGCCGGGTACCGCCCGAGCGGCGCGCTCGATCAAGGTCGCCGGCAGGCACAAAGCAACATCGACACCATCACGCCGGCGCGATCCGTCGGCGATTGCTCGGACGGCCTCGAGGTCTTGAGAGAGCCCGTGCATCTTCCAGTTCCCGGCCACCAGCTTGCCACGCGCCATTCGTCCGTCCTCCCACGACCTTGCCGTCGTAACCAGCCGCCCCTAAAGCGGCGGCACGCTTTTTCAAACCGGTCGAGACCAAAAATGATCGCATCCTTCCGCCGACTGTCGAAGACGATGGTCGGCACCATCGTCCTGCTGCTGTTCTTCGTGGCGATCGTCGCCAGCTTCGCGCTTCAAGATATCAGCGGTACGCTCGGCGGGATCGGCGGCAATCTTGCCCGCACCACGCTGGCCGAAGCAGGCAGCGAGGAATTGACGGAGCGGGAATTCAGCGCCCAGCTCCAGCGCCGCCTGGCCGAAGTCCGCCAGCAGGATCCGACCGCTGATTATTCCGCGCTCCGCTCGGAATTCGAGCCGTTGCTCAACTCGCTCATCCAGCAGAAGGCGTTGGCCGCCTTTGCCGCGGGCCAGGATATCGTCGTGTCGAAGCGGCTGATCGACGCCGAGATCGCGCGGCTGCCGCAGACCCGCGGGCTCGACGGTCGGTTCAGCCAGGACGCCTACACCCGCTTTCTTAGCCAGGCGCGGCTGACGGATTCCGAGCTTCGCGCAGAGTTGTCGCGGCTGATCATCAACCGGCTGATGCTGGCGCCCGCCGCCGCCGAACCGCGAATCCCGGTCGGGATCGCGAGGCCCTACGCGGCGATGCAGCTCGAGCTTCGGGATGCCGACATCGCGCCGTTCCCGGTGGAACCGTTCCTGGCCGCGCTCGGAGACCCCACCGACCAGCAGGTGGCGACCTTCTACCGTTCCAACCTCGCCCGCTACACGGTGCCCGAACAGCGCGTCCTCGACATCGCCCGGATCACACGTGAGGCCGTCGCCAACGTCAAGGCCAGCGACAAGGAAATCGCGGACTATTACCGCGCCAACCAGGCCACTTACGGCGCCAAGAGCCAGCGGGTGATCAGCCAGGTCGTGCTGCCGTCGCAGCAGGCAGCCACCCAGCTTGCCGGCAAGCTCCGCTCCGGCCAGTCATTCGTCGAGGCGGCCCGGCCGCTCGGCTACTCGGCCGCCGACATCTCGGTTGGGCCCCAGACCCTGCCGGACTTTGCCCGGCTGACCAGCAATCAGGTGGCCGCGGCGGCGTTCGCCACCAATGCCGGCGCCGGGTCGGTGGTCGGTCCGGTCCGCTCGAGCCTCGGCTGGCACGTCATCAAGATCGACGGCATCCAGGA
>DASTDT010000122.1:0-14440 GCA_035710225.1 Sphingomicrobium sp. | reverse complement strand
GCGTCTGTACATCACCGACGGCGTCGACATCGACAAGGAATTCTACCTCGCACTTCTGGTCGACCGCGAGAGCGGCCGCATCGCCATCGTCGCTTCGACCGAGGGCGGAATGAACATCGAGGATGTCGCCCACGACAGTCCCGACAAGATCGCCACCATTACCATCGACCCGGCGACCGGCCTGATGCCTCATCACGGCCGTGTGGTCGCCGCCGCGCTCGGGCTTTCCGGCGATCTGGCAAAACAGTGCGCCAATGTGCTGGCCCGGCTCTACGACGCCTTCATCGGCACCGACGCCTCGCAGATCGAGATCAACCCACTCGCGATCACGGATGGCGGGCAGTTGATGGTGCTTGACGCCAAGGTCGGCTTCGACGGCAACGCCATGTTCCGCCACAAGGACCTCGCCGAACTGCGCGACCTTACCGAGGAGGATGCGCACGAGATCGAGGCGTCGAAATATGACCTCGCCTACATCAAGCTCGATGGCGACATCGGCTGCATGGTCAACGGCGCCGGCCTCGCCATGGCGACGATGGACATCATCAAGCTATCGGGCGGGGAGCCGGCCAACTTCCTCGATGTCGGCGGCGGAGCTTCCAAGGAAAAAGTAACCGCGGCGTTCAAGATCATTCTCTCCGATCCGTCGGTGAAGGGCATCCTCGTCAACATCTTCGGCGGGATCATGCGCTGCGACACCATTGCCGAAGGGATCGTCGCCGCCGCCCGGGAGGTGAAACTGGAAGATCCGTTGGTCGTCCGGCTGGAGGGAACCAATGTCGAGCTCGGCAAGAAAATCCTGGGCGAATCCGGCCTTCCGATCGTGACTGCAGACGACCTTGGCGACGCCGCCAACAAGATCGTCGCGGCCGTGAAGGAACGGGTGCCGGCGTAATTTCGAAGGAACAAGAGCGATGAAGCTGCTGGTCGCCGTCAAGCGCGTGATCGATTACAACGTCAAGCCGCGGGTCAAGATGGACGGCTCGGGGGTCGACCTCGCCAACGTCAAGATGAGCATGAACCCGTTCGACGAGATCGCGGTCGAGGAGGCGATCCGCCTCAAGGAAAAGGGCGCCGCATCGGAGATCGTCGCCGTCTCGATCGGCCCGGCCAAGGCCCAGGAGACCTTGCGCACCGCGCTGGCGATGGGCGCCGACCGCGCCATTCTCGTGCAGACCGAGGATGAGGTCGAACCGCTCGCCGTCGCCAAGATATTGAAAGCGCTGGTCGACGAGGAGCAACCCGGCTTGGTCATCCTTGGCAAGCAGGCGATCGACGACGATTCCAACCAGACCGGGCAGATGCTCGCCGCCTTGCTCGGCTGGCCGCAGGGTACGTTCGCCTCGAAGGTCGAGATCAGCGGAAGCGACGCCAGCGTCACCCGCGAGGTCGACGGCGGGCTCGAGACGGTCAAGCTTTCGACGCCGGCGATCGTCACCACCGACCTCAGGCTCAACGAGCCGCGCTACGCCTCCCTGCCCAACATCATGAAGGCCAAGTCCAAGCCGCTCGCCACCCGGTCGCCCGGCGATTTCGGTGTCGACGTCAAACCGCGGCTCGAGACCCTCAAGGTGGTCGAGCCGTCGAAGCGCCAGGCGGGCGTCAAGGTCGCGAGCGTCGACGAACTGGTCGCCAAGTTGAAGACGTTGGGAGTTGCCAAGTGAAAACCCTGGTTCTCGTCGAACATGACGGCGCGTCCATTAAGGACGCCACGCTCGCCGCGATCACCGCAGCCGCCCAGCTTGGCGAGGTTCACCTGCTGGTGGCCGGATCGGGAGTCGGCGATGTTGCGCAGGCTGCCGCGAAGATCGCCGGTGTCGGCAAGGTCCATGTCGCCGACGCGGCGCATCTCGAGCATCAATTGGCCGAAGAGGTCGCACCGCTCGCCGCGTCGCTGATGGACGGCCACGACGCGTTGCTCGCTCCGGCCACGACGTTCGGCAAGAACATCGCCCCGCGAGTCGCCGCCCTTCTCGACGTCATGCAGGTGAGCGACATTTTGTCGGTCGAAGGCGAAGACACGTTCACCCGCCCGATTTACGCCGGCAACGCTATCGCCACGGTCAAGTCGAAGGACTCCAAGAAGGTCATTACCGTCCGCGGCACGGCGTTCGAAAAGGCCGCGGCCGAGGGCGGCAACGGAACGGTCGAGGCGGTCGACGCCGGGGCCTCGGCAGGCAAGTCGAGCTTCGTCGGCGCTGAGCTAAGCAAGTCCGAGCGGCCCGAGTTGACCAGCGCCAAGATCATCGTCTCGGGCGGCCGTGCGCTCGGCTCGAGCGAGCAGTTCCATGCGCTCATCGATCCGCTCGCCGACAAGCTCGGGGCCGCGGTCGGCGCCTCGCGAGCGGCGGTCGACGCGGGCTATGCGCCGAACGACTACCAGGTCGGCCAGACCGGCAAGATCGTCGCGCCCGAAGTCTATGTCGCGATCGGCATTTCGGGCGCCATTCAGCACCTCGCCGGGATGAAGGATTCGAAGACCATCATCGCCATCAACAAGGACGAGGAAGCGCCGATCTTCCAGGTCGCCGACATCGGCCTGGTCGGCGACCTGTTCAAGATTCTGCCGGAGCTTACCGAGAAGCTCTAGGCGCCCAGGCTACGCGCGCGAAAGCGAATCCCGAAGCCAATGCGGCAATGGCGCCGCTGCGCATTCGGCGAGGTCGATGCGCCGCCGGACCAATGCCCACCGATCGCCGTCGACCAGCACCTCGGGCGTGAGCGGGCGACTGTTATAGCCGCTCGACATTGCGGCACCGTAGGCGCCGGCGCTGCGGAAGGCGACGAGGTCGCCAGCCTCGACCCGGTCCATCTCGCGGGCGGTGGCGAAGGTGTCGCCGCTCTCGCACACCGGGCCGACGACATTCGCGGTCATCCGCTCGCCACCCGCAATTACCGCTTCGACATGATGATAGGCGTCGTACAGCGCCGGGCGCATGAGGTCGTTCATCGCCGCATCGACGATCACCCATGGATGGCGCTCGCCGGGCTTCACGCGGATGACCCGCGCCAACAGCACACCAGCATTGGCGACGATCAGCCGCCCGGGCTCGAACGCCAGTCGGACATTCCAGCCACGTGTTACCCGCGCGACCATGGCGCCATATTCGGCCGGGGTCGGCGGTAGGGCATCCGCCGGCACATAAGGCACGCCAAGGCCGCCGCCGAGGTCGGCAAGTGAGATGGTAAAGCCTTCGGCGCGTAGATGCGCGACCAACTCGCCCAAGCGGACGAAGGCTGCTTCCAGCGGCGTGAGGCTGGTCAGCTGGCTCCCGATATGGACCGTTACGCCCTGGACGTTGAGCCCGGGCAGCGCACCCGCGATCCGGAATGCTTCCAAGGCGTCGGCGGCGGGAATGCCGAACTTGTTGTCTGCGGTGCCAGTGGTGATCTTGGCGTGGGTGCCGGCGGCGACATCGGGGTTGATCCGCAACCCGACCGGAGCCTCGAGTCCGCAAGCGACTGCGACGGCCGACAGCGCCCGCGCTTCCTCGACTGATTCGACGTTGAACTGGCACAGGCCCCCGGCCAACGCCTCGGCCATCTCGTCGGCGGTCTTGCCGACGCCGGAAAACAGGATCCGCTCCGTAGGAATTCCGGCAGCTCGGGCCTGGCGGTATTCGCCGATCGAGACGATATCGGCGCCGAGCCCTTCGCGGGCGATGATGCTGAGCACAGCCGGATTGGGATTGGCCTTGACCGCATAGGCGATCAGGGCGTCGCCGAGCGGATCGAAGGCGTCCGCGACAACCCGGCAATGATGAGCGATGGTCGCGCGCGAATAGATGTAAACCGGGGTCCCGACTTCCTCGGCGATTGCCGCCAACGGAACCTCCTCACAGGCGAGTCGGCCATCGGTAACGTGAAAATGATCCATCAGGCGGCCGGCCTCAGGTCGCTCGGTAGGGTCGGCTCGCTGATGATTTGTTCGAACCGCTGCCACCGCGCGTCGCCCGCCGGATAACGCTCGACGTCGGCCCGAACCATGTCCTGGCCGAGGCCGTAATTGATGACGTAGCTGCGGTACTGCTTTGTGAAAGCGATCGACTGTTTGGCGCGCGCCTCGCTCATCAACTGATACTTCTGGGCGAGCGATACCGCCTCGGCTTCGCCGATCCGGCCATCAAGGAACAAGCTGGCAATCGTCGTACGCGCCCCTTGCAGGTCCTTGAGCGCATCGAGCAGCGCCTGATAGCGGTCGGCCTCGGCGCTCGGCAGGCCGGCGAGCGGGTAGAGCACCCGCTTTTCGAACGCCAGCTTGTCGGCGCCGGGGAAGGCGAGGTCGATGCCATAATTGGCCGAGCCCTCGGCGATCAGGGATTGCGGCGAATAAAGCGGGTAGACGCTATATTCGACCCATCCGCGCTGCTCGACCAGCTTCGTCTCGAGCATCACATTGAGGCTGTGGTGGCCAGGGTAGCCCTCGTGGCAGCCGAGATCGACCGCGCGGCTGATCCGGGATGGCAAATCGGTGTTGATCTCGATCCGGCTGCGATGGTTGCCGAGATAATAGTTATAGCCGCTCCAGCTCTTGCCCGTGACGAAGCCGAGGACAAAGCTCTCGTCCGTGGGGTGGGGGATGTGCCGGAGCGTTCGCGTTCGGCATTGGGCGATGGCGGCGTCGAACACCGGCTTCAGGCGCTCGGGCTTGACGACGAACCGTTCCTGGAACGCATCGACCCGCGTGGCGAGCGTGCCAGGGCCGGGGAGCAACGTTTCGATCCGCGCGAGCAGCGGGTCGTAGGCCGTCAGGGGCTTTACGTCCGGGCGCACCCCGAACAGGCCCGCCGCCTCGTCCTGGAACCCGAGCTTCTCGCCCTGCAGCATCCTGAGACGGGTCGCGGCGGCGGTTAGCTGGGCCTGGAGGAAGAGCGTCCGCCTTGGCTCAATCGCGGGCAGCGCCGCGATACGCGCTTTCAGCTCGTTGGTGCGTCGGGCAAGCTCGGCCAACGTGCTCGCCGCGCTCAGCGCCTTTCCTTCGGCCTGGAGCGCGGGCGGTCCGTAATAGGCATCGATATAACCTTCTTCCTTCTCGCCGATCGCGAGCTGAAGAACGACATAGTCGCGTGCCGCGGAGTCGAGACTGTCTGGGACGCGGGGCGTCGCGACACAGGCGGCGAGCGCCGCGGCGCCGACCAGCGGAAAGAGGCGATTGATCAATGCGGTTTCTCCTGGTCGACGTCGCTCTCGAGATCGCGCTGGTCCTGCAGCCGGCGCTGGTCGGCGGCGAAGATCTCGCCGGCTTCATGGGGGTCGTCCGGCGCCGGCTCGACGCCCGAGGTGAAGCGCAGCACCAGGAAGCCGACGATTGCAGCAAGCAGGGATCCGGCTAGCGTCCCGACCTTTGCCTGGTCGATCAGCTCGGCGTTGCCAGGAAAAGCCAGCGCGCCGATGAACAAGCTCATGGTGAACCCGATGCCGCACAGGATCGACGCGCCATAGACCTGCTTCCAGCGGGTCCCGGCTGGCCGCTCGGCCAGCCCGGCCTTCACCGCCAACCACACCGCCCCGAAAATTCCGAGCTGCTTGCCGACAAACAGGCCCAGGGCGACAGCCAGCGGAAGCGGCTGGGCAAGCACTCCGACTCCGCCCGTCAGGTGCACCCCGGCAGAGGCGAACCCGAATACCGGCACGACGCCGAACATCACCCACGGGTGAATCCCATGCTCCAGCACCTTGAGCGGCGATCGCCGTTCGCCCTGCGCCAGGGGGACCGTCAGCGCGGCCAGGACTCCGGCGATGGTGGCATGGACCCCGCTCGCCAACACCAGCAACCAGAGGACCGCGAAGCCGGCCATGTAGGGCCACAGCCTGCGCACTCCAAACTGGCCCAGGGTCGCCATCCCTGCGGTCAGTGCCAAAGCTCCGGCGAGCGCGTAGACGTTGAGGTCGGCGGTGTAAAACAAGGCGATGATCAGCACCGCGCCGATGTCATCGACGATGGCGATAGCCACCAGCAACAATTTGATCGAGGCCGGCGCGTGCCGGCCGAGCAGGGCTAGCACGCCGATGGCGAAGGCGATGTCGGTCGCGGCCGGAATCGCCCAGCCGCTGGCCAGCGCCGCATCCCCGCCTACGACAGCGAAATAGACCGCTGCAGGAACCGCCATTCCGGCGATAGCGGCGATGATCGGCAGCCGCCTCAGCGCCGGCGTCGCGAGCGCGCCGTCATACCATTCGCGCTTCACCTCCAAACCGACGAGCAGGAAAAAGACAGCCATCAGCCCGTCGGCGATCCATAGGTGGACCGAGGGCTGACCGAACCGCGGCAGGACCGGGCCGAGCTTGTATTCGAGCAGCTCGTGATAGGCTTCGTAAAGCGGCGAATTGGCGATCCCCAGCGCAACTCCCGCCGCGGCAATCAGAAGCAGCCCAGCGGCGCGCTCGCGGGCGCGTTGTCGTGTTTGGTCGATGGCCATGGCGGCACGCTAGCGGGGCGAGCAAATGGGGTCGAGTGCTGGCCTGTCCAGAGCCCACCGATCAGCCACTGAATCGGTGCCGTCAGCTGTTCATTGGACAGTCGTCAATTGAGAAGGGTGGTGCCCAGGGACGGGATCGAACCGCCGACACCGTGATTTTCAGTCACGTGCTCTACCAACTGAGCTACCTGGGCCCACGGCGCGGCCGGGCGGCCGGATCGAGGAAGCGCGCGTCTAGCTTCCGTCCCCGTCGCTGTCCAGCCCGGCGCTCGACGCCGGGGGGCCGGGAATGCGGTAGCCGTCACCGAGCCATTTCAGGAGGTCGCGGTCCTTGCAGCCGCGGCTGCAGAACGGTTGATGCTCGGAGCTCGGCGGCTGGCCGCAATAGGGGCAGGGCTTAGGCGCGTGTCGCATAGCCGCCGGACATGGCGAGCGCCGGCTCGGCGCGCAAGGCCACCGCGCCGCCGACCTGCCGGGCCAGCCGCTCGAGCCAGTCGGGCCGCGCCTCGAGACTGGCGACCACCGCCGGATTGGCGATCAGCGTCACGCCGCCGACCATGTTTCCCGAGCGCCGGAGCAGCGCCCGCGCCTCAAACCCCGCGCGGTCGGCGGCCAGCTCGACCAGCGACGCGCGCGCCCGCGGCCGGACCACTTGGACGAAGCCGAAGCCGTTCATCGCCGTCCGCTCGAACGGCGGCGGCAAATATCGATCGAGGATCGAATCCACCTCGGCCCGCTCGGCCTTGCCTCGCAGAGACGGGAAATCGACTCCGATCGAACCGCCGATATCGAGCCGCGCGATCGCCCGCGCCGCCGCCCACGCCCCCATTTGCGCCAGCTTGCCCGGGACCAGCCAGCCGTCGACGTCGATCATGGTCAGCGCCGCCGTCGGCTCGATCCGAAGCTCGCCGCCGTCGAAGCCGACGATCCCGCCGCGCGCTTCTTCAAGCAGGTCGTCCCAGCCGTCGATCTTGCCGGGCTTGCCCTCGGCCAGCGGCGGGGCGGGGCGCGGCGCCTCGTCGCTTCGGCGCGCGAGGCCGCGCTTCCACGGCTCGCGTCCGCCCAGCGCCTCACGCACGACCTCGATCCGAAGCGGCCCGCCCTCGCTGATCCCGCTGACACCGCGCGGAAGCAGGAATTGTTCGCCGCCGGCCTCCACCGTCACCCGCGGAGCGACCGCCATCAGCTTCGCATCGAGCACCGTGCCGGCCGCAATCACACCCTCGCGCCGGACCCGGGCCTCGATGATCTCGCCTTGCTCGACGAGCGCGGCGCGAGTCTCGCCGATCCCCTCCTCAATGATCCACTCAGGCAATCGGATAGCCCGCGCTCTGAAGGAGTACCCGGGTTTCGGCCAGCGGCAGTCCGACGACGTTGGAATAGCTTCCGGCGATATGACGCACGTAGACTTCGCCATAGCCCTGGAGCGCATAGCCCCCGGCCTTGCCGTGCCATTCGCCGTGGGCGGCGTAGAAGTCGATTTCGGAGGGGCTCAATCGCTTGATCGCGATCATCGTCTCCACCAGGCGGCTGCGAATGGCGCCCCCGGGGATCGCCAAGGCGACCCCAGTCAGGACGCGGTGGCGGCGGCCGGACAAGAGCGCAAGACAAGCGCGCAAGGTCGCTTCGTCCTCGACCTTGGGCAGGATCCGCCGGCCGACCGCTACGACTGTGTCGGCCGCCAGAACCAGCGCATCGGGATGGCGCACGGCGACCGCCGTGGCTTTCTCCTCGGCCAGCCGAATGGCGTGGGTGCGCGGAAGCTCGCCCTTAGCGATGCTTTCGTCGATGTCGGCGGGGTCGATAAGGTCAGGCGTGACGCCGATGCGGCCAAGGAGGTTGACACGGCGTGGACTCGCCGAGGCGAGAACAAGGCGCATCAGGCCGATGTCAGCTCAGTCAAAAGCGCGATCAAGCCGCGCTTGGACCCGGGCCCTGGCCGGGGCCGCCGCGGCCGGGCATGAAGCGATACGTGATCCGGCCCTTGGTAAGGTCGTAAGGCGTCAGCTCGACCAGCACCTCGTCGCCGGTCAGCACGCGGATCCGGTTCTTGCGCATCTTGCCAGCGGTGTGGCCGAGGATCTCATGGCCGTTCTCGAGCTCGACCCGGAACATCGCGTTGGGCAGCAATTCCACCACCCGTCCGCGCATTTCGAGAAGTTCTTCCTTGGCCATTCGGATCCTTGAGCACTGAGAGAAAAGGGTGCGGCTGTTTAGCCGCGTGGCGGGAATAAGAAAAGGCGGGGGCCGAAACCCCCGCCTTTCCCGATCGGATGACGGTCGGCGTTACGCCGCGCCGTGGCCCGCCAGCGCCGCCAGCAGAAGCAAAGCGACGATGTTGGTGATCTTGATCATCGGGTTGACCGCCGGACCCGCCGTATCCTTGTACGGGTCGCCGACGGTATCGCCGGTTACGGCAGCCTTGTGCGCTTCGGAGCCCTTGCCGCCGTAATTGCCGTCTTCGATGTACTTCTTGGCATTGTCCCACGCGCCGCCGCCCGAGGTCATCGAGATGGCGACGAACAGGCCCGACACGATCACGCCAAGCAGCAGCGCGCCGGTCGCGGCGAGACCCTGGTCGCGGCTTCCCGAAACCAAAGTGATGCCGAAGAAGACGACGATCGGCGCCAGCACCGGAAGCAGCGAGGGGATGATCATCTCGCGGATCGCTGCCTTGGTGACGAGGTCGACGGTTCGCGCATAGTTCGGACGCACCGTGCCATCCATGATCCCCGGATTGTCACGGAACTGGCCGCGCACTTCCTCGACCACCGCGCCGCCGGCCCGGCCGACCGCCGTCATGCCCATCGCGCCGAACAGATAAGGCAGCAAGGCACCCAGCAGCAGCCCGACGATGACATAGGGGTTGGTCAGGCTGAACAGCGTATTGATGTCGACCGTCAGCCCGATCTCGGTGCCGAATGCGCGAAGGTCTTCGGTGTAGGCGCTGAACAGCACCAAAGCGGCCAGGCCGGCCGAGCCGATGGCATAGCCCTTGGTCACTGCCTTGGTGGTGTTGCCGACCGCGTCGAGCGCGTCGGTTCGGCCGCGCACCTCGTCCTCGAGCCCCGACATCTCGGCGATGCCGCCGGCATTGTCGGTGACCGGACCATAGGCGTCCAGTGCTACGACCATTCCGGCCAAAGCGAGCATCGCGGAAGCGGCGAAGGCCACGCCGAGAAGGCCAGCCAGCTGGAAGCTGATGATCACGCCCGCAACGATGACGATGGTCGGCAGAGCGGTCGATTCAAGGCTGATCGCGAGGCCCTGAATGACGTTGGTGCCGTGGCCGGTCTGTGATGCCTTGGCGATCGATTTCACCGGCCGATAATTGGTCCCGGTGTAATATTCGGTGATCCATACGATCAGCGCGGTGACGGCCAGGCCGACGAAGCTAGTCCACACCAGGTTGATCGCCGGGAAGCTGACGCCGGTCGAGGTTGTGATCACCTGGTCGAGGTCGCCGAGCGCGAAGTCGGCGGCCCACCAGATCGCCGGAACGGCCAGCGCGGTGGTCGTCCAGAAGCCCTTGTAGAGGGCACCCATGATCGATTCCTTGCGGCCGAGGCGGACCATATAGGTGCCGATGATCGACGTGATGATGCACACCCCGCCGATCAGCAGCGGAAGCCCCATCAGCGGCAGCAACTGCCCGCCGCTAACCAGCAGCGCGACCATCACCATCGTGATTCCGACGGTGACGACGTAGGTTTCGAACAGATCGGCGGCCATGCCCGCGCAGTCGCCAACATTGTCGCCGACATTATCGGCGATCACCGCCGGGTTGCGGGGATCGTCCTCGGGAATCCCGGCCTCGACCTTGCCGACCAGGTCGGCGCCGACATCGGCCGCCTTGGTGAAGATGCCGCCGCCGAGACGCGCGAAGATCGACACCAGCGACGCTCCAAGTGCAAGCGCGGTCAGTGCGGTAATGACCTCCCGGCCGTTCGGAGCAAGCTCCATCGGGCCGATCATCGTGTAGAACAAGAAGGTGATCGCGAGCAGCGCCAGGCCGGCCACGAGCATGCCGGTGATGGCCCCGGCGCGGAACGCGACGGTGAGGCCCTTCTGGAGGCTGCTGCGGGCCGCTTCGGCGGTGCGCACATTGGCGCGAACGGAGATGTTCATGCCGATGAAGCCGGCGGCCCCGGACAGGATCGAGCCGATCAGGAAGGCGGCGGCGCTAAGCCCGCCGAGGAAGAAGAAGACGAGTGCGGCGACAATCACGCCGACGATCGCGATCGCGGTATATTGCCGGCGAAGATAGGCCCCGGCGCCTTCCTGGATCGCGCCCGCGACCTCGATCATGCGCGCGTTGCCGGGCGATTCGCGAAGCACCTGCTGGCTGGTGATGATGCCGTAAAGCACCGCCAGACCGCCGCAGGCCATGGCAATGTAAAGCAAGTTCATGGCGTGAAAGACCCCCTGATCGGAACGGGCTGAACGGCGTCAAGCGGCCGCGCCCGGAAAGAAACCGAGCGGCTGTGTAGGGAGGAGCCAAGCGGCTGTCCAGCCGCCGATTGGGATGGGCGCTTCTAGCCGAGCAGCAGGGCGGTCGCCATGCCCGAGGCGAGGCCGAGACCGGCGATGACCCACTGGCGGGCGCTAAACAATGCGATGTTCATGGCCGAGCCGCTCCGGGACCGGCACCTTGGAATCGCCGAAGCGGAGGGACAATCCCTCGCCCCGGTCGAGCCGGCCGATCGCGGTCAGTGTCGTCCCCCACGGTAAAGAAAGTCCTAACACCTCCTCCGAGGCGGCGGCGAGCAAAGCATAATCGTCGCCGCCGGTAGCCGCGAACAAGCGCGCCTCGAGACCGTCGCCGTGCGCCGCGCGGAAGGCGTCTCCGAGCGGAATCGCCGACAGGTCGATGTCGGCCCGGAGCCGGCTCGCCGCGGCCAGCCTGGAGCAATCGATCAGAAGGCCGTCGCTGACGTCCATCATCGCGCTGACCAGCGGGGCCAGCAACCGTCCCTCGGCGATGAGCGGCCGGGGCCGGCGATAGGCCTCGACCAGCGGGCCCTGAGCAGATGCGTCACGCTGCAATCGCGCCAGTCCAGCGGCGGCGTTGCCGACCGTTCCGACCAGCCACAAAATGTCGCCCTCCCGGCCGTCCGAGCGGGGCGGGGTAGCCGCCCCGGCGCGGCCGATGGCGGTCAGCCCGAGCACGCGCGGGGAGCCGCCGGGGAGAGCGATTGTGTCGCCGCCGATGAGGCTCATGCCAAATTCGCCAAGCGCCTGTTCGAGCCCGTCGAGGAACGCCGATTCCCAAGCGCCGTCGCCATTGATGGCGAGCGACAACAGCGCCGCGACCGGCTCGGCGCCCTTGGCGGCGAGGTCGCTGGCGTTGACCGCGGCGAGCTTCCAGCCGACCGTTTCCGGGGGATCGGACGGCAAGTAATGAACCCCCTCGGCAATCGTGTCGTGGGTGATCACCAGCCCGTCGAGCAGCGCCACGTCGTCGTCGAGGTTGCGCGCCGCGGGGTGGCTCGCCATCCGCCGCACCCGCGCAATGACGTCGCGCTCGTTCAGCGCCGCACGTCCTTGGCGATCGAATCGAGGAGGCCGTTGGCGAAGCCCTTCTCGGGCTTGTCGTAAAAGGCGTCGGCGACGTCGAGATATTCGTTGATGACACTGGCCACCGGCACGTCGGGCCGGGCCACCAGCTCATAGGCCCCCGCAAGCAGCAGGGCGCGCATTGGTCGGTCGAGCCGCTCGAGGCTCCAGCCGTCGCCGAGCCTGGCCGAGATCAGCGCATCGAGCTCCGCGCGGCGAGCGTCGACGCCGCTGACGATGTCGTCGAAGAAGCTCTGCTCGGCGGCGGCGTAGGTAGCGTCCTCGATCGTCGCGCCGAGCCGGTGCTCGTGGAACTCGTGGAGCAGGCGGGCCAGCGGCGTGCCTTCCATTTCCATCTGGTAGAGCGCCTGTACGGCGGCGAGCCGGGCGGCGGAGCGGGATAAGGAGCGGGCGGTCATGGGCTGCGCGCCCTCTAGCGGTTCAGCGCCCGGCGAGGAAGGGCCCCAGCGTCGCGGCCACCGCCTCTGGCGCTCCCCACGGCGCGAAATGGCCGACCCCGGGCAAGGGTGCGACCTCGACATCGTCGCCGACCTCGCCGATTCCCTCGAGCTGGACCGGCAGCAGCGCTTTGTCGTCGAGCCCCCAGACGACCAGCACCGGGACCCTGATCCTGGGGAGCGTAAAGTCGGGCCGCTCGACCGCCGCTTCGGGCGGGGGCACGACCAGCTTCGACGCCCGGTACCAGTTGAGCATCGCCGTCAGCGCGCCGGGGCGGGACCAGTCGTCGATGTATCGCTGGCGCTCTTCGGCCGTCACCTTGGTCATGTCGACGTGGGGCGCGAAGCTCTTTTCGAAGAAGGCTTCAACGCCCATTCGCGCGATCATCGCCTCCATCCCCGGCTCGCGGAAGGCGCGAATGTACTGGCTGGCGGCGCGCTGGGCCGGGTCGGCGATCAAGCTCGCCTGGAAGATCGCGGGATGCGGCGAGTTGACGATTGCCAGACGTTCGACCCGGGGGCTGCCGGAAATCGCCGCCGCCCAGCCGATCGCCCCGCCCCAATCGTGGCCGACCAGAGCGAACCGATCGACGCTCAGCGCGTCGGCCAGCGCGAACAGGTCGGCAAGAAGAAGGTCGATCTCGTAAGCCGCGACATCCTGCGGCTGGTCACTCGCGCCGAACCCCCGCTGGTCGGGCATGATCAGCCGAAATTGCTCTTCCAGCAGCGGCGTCAGCGACCGCCATGTGCGGTGCGATTCGGGAAAGCCGTGGAGCAGGATCACCGGCGGGGCGTCGTCGCGCCCGGCGAGCGCGACGTTCAGGCAGATCCCGGTCGAGAGATCTATCCGCCGCTGTTCGATCACGGGTAGCTGACCGTGTTCGGTTTTTCGGGAATGGGGATCCATTCCTCCTCGTCGCCGGGCACCAGCGGGAAGCGGCGCGCGGTCCAGTCCTCGCGGGCCTGGACGATCCGCTCGCGGTCCGAGCTGACGAAGTTCCACCCCACGTGGCGCGGGGTGGCGAAGGCGCCGCCGCCGAGCAGCATCGCCCGGCCCAATCCGCTCACCACCGGCTCTGCCCCCGGCTCCAGCACGTAGAGCGTGAACAGGGACAATTGCTCGCCGTCGATCGTCACCGCGCCTTCGGTCGCGATGACCGCGCGCTCGTCGGCCCCGGCCTCGATCTTCAGCGCTCCGCCTCCGAGCCGGAGGTCGGCATAGATTGTCGGCGAATGACACAGGGTCGCCGCCTCGACCCCCCATAGCCGTCCCATCAGCACCCGCGCCGACACGCCTTGGTCCTCGATCAGCGGAAGCCCCCCTTCGGCCACGTGGTTGAAGGCCGGGTCGATCTCCTCCTTGCCGTCGGGAAGCGCGAGCCAGGTCTGCATCCCGTAAAGCCGCGGGCCGGCGGCGCGTTCCTCGGCCGGGCTCCGCTCGCTGTGGACGATGCCCTTGCCCGCGGTCATCAGATTGATTGCGCCGGGCCGGATCACCTGGTTCGTGCCGAGGCTATCGCGGTGCTGGATCGCACCGTCGAACAAATAAGTGACGGTGGCCAGGTTGATATGCGGATGCGGCCGCACGTCCATGCCCTCGCCGGTCGCCATCTCCGCCGGCCCGAACTCGTCGACGAAGATGAACGGGCCGACCATCGTCCGACCGCGCGAGGGAAGGACTCGCCGCACCTTGAACGCGCCGAGATCATGGGTGACCGGGGTGATCGTTTCCATGCTCATTCGCCGGGTGCCTTTGCCTTGACGCTGAGCGCGTGGACCCGCTGGTCGAGCAGATCGCCAAGAGCCCGGTGAACCATCCGCTGGCGCTCGACCCGCGATTTGCCGGCGAAGTCGGCGCTTTCGATGGTCAGGCTGAAATGGCTTTCACCGGCAGGGTTGGAGCCGCCATGCCCGCGGTGCTTCTCGCTGTCGTCGACGAGGTCGAGGCGGATCGGGCTTAGCGCCGCTTCGAGACGGCGGATCATTTCGGACGCGACCGGACCGGTG